>DASYAQ010000223.1:0-6826 GCA_036501225.1 Caulobacteraceae bacterium
GCCATGACCAGGAAGTCCAGCGCCAGGCCGAAGATGGAGATCAGCATTACCGGCCGGCGGCCGAACCGGTCAGACAGCATGCCCAGCACCGGGCCGCTGAAGAACTGCATGCCGCCCCAGGTGACGCCGAAGATGAACTGCCAGTCGGCCGCCGAGGCGGTCGTGGCGGCGTTGGTCGCGCCGAAAAACGAGCGGATCAGGTTGGGCAGCACCGGGATCATCAGGCCGAATGAGACGGCGTTCATCACTGCGGCGGCGAAGATGAAGCCGAAGGCCGCCTGACGGCCCGGCGCGCGAACGCTGCCGTTCATGGTCGTCATTCCTCCCCCTCGGCGAGTCGCAGTTTGTACGCCTCGAGCAGGCTTTGCCACCATTCGCCGTGGCGGGTGAGGAAGATCGTCATCGGGAAGCCGTGGCGGGCCACGTGCGCCTGCGGAACCGTGTCCCAGCCGCTGTGTTCGACGCTGACCCGGGTCTGGCCGTCGACGGCCTCGAAGCGGATCTCGACCTCGGTGTCCTGGCCAGGGGCGAAGGTGGCCTGGCGCCAGCCGAAGACCAGCCGGTGCGGCGGCTCCCAGGCGCGGATGCGGCCGACTTCGAACACCTTGCCGTTCGGCAGCGTCTCGATCAGCCGACCGCCCTCCCCAGCCTCGAAACTCAAGGTTCCCGGGCTGCGCGGGGTGAAGCGGAACAGCGCATTGGGCCGCCACCACTGGTCGATCTCGCCGACAAAGGCCGCAAAGGCCCGCTCCGGCGTGGCCTTGACCCGCAGCGCCACCACGACGCGCGAGGTCATGGGGCCTTCTCCACGTGGCGCCTGAACGCGACCAGCTGCCGCCGCCAGGCGCGCGCCAGCCGATTCAGCAGGCGCGCCAGGGCGGTCATTGCGGCTCATTCCGCTCGATATGGGCCTTGAAGGCGACCAGCTGCTCGCTCCACAGCCGCTCGGTCTCCTCCAGCCAGGCCTTGAGTTCGGCCATCGGCCCCGGGCGCAGCGCATAGACCCGGACGCGAGCGTCGAATTCCGGGTGGGATTCCTCGACCAGGCCGCTCTGCCTGAGCGTGCGCAGGTGCCGGCTCATGGCGGCCGGCGCCAGGCCCACCGCGCGCGCCAGCTCCCCCGCCGGCCGCGGCCGCTCACCCAAGAGGTCGATCACCTGCCGCCGATGCGGATCGGCCAGGGCGCTGAGCGTGCGGTCGAGGTTGTTCATCCGATGCGGTGGGTCATGTTTCTTCTTCGAGCAGCTTGACCAGCTTCTTCGGGGCGACCGCTCGGTAGCTCTGCACGATCCAACCCTTCAGGGTGTCGAGATCGATCTCCTCGCCGGCGCTCTGGCGGACCTGCGCCCAGCCGGCCTTGCCCATGCCATAGCCGGCCGGGGATACGTACGGCAGGGTCAGGGCCATCTCGTAGGAGATGGGCAGCTTGACCGTCACCGAGAGTTCGCCCGGCGCTCCGGCCGCGCCGCCGAAGAAGACGAACACCTTCTTGCCGACCTTGAATACCGTGTGCTCCCAGGGATGGTCCTCCCAAGCCCGCGGAAAACCGGCGGCGAAGGCGATCAGTGCGCTCTCCGCCTGTTTGGGATCCAGCTTCGCCATTCGCTCAGAGCCGCTCGCGGATTTCCATCCGACCGCCGGCCTCTTTCATCTCGTCGAACGACATCTCCTTCAGCGTCTGGCTGAAACTCCAGACATGGCCTTCCGGGTCGAGCGCCATGTAGCTTCTGTCGCCGTAGAACTGGTCGACCGGCTCGCGGACGATGACCGCGCCGGCCTGGCGCGCCCGCTCGCAATGCGCGTCGAGGCCGGAGGCGAGATGGACGCTGAGCGACTGGGTGTTCTTGCCGTCCAGCGAGGCCGGGCTCTTGTGGTTTTCGTCCCATTCGCGGCCGACATAGATCAGGCCGTCGCCGAAGCGCATCTCGGAATGGCCGAGCGTGCCGTCCTCGTTGATCACCACCATGACCGGCTCGAATCCGAAGGCCTTTTCCAGCCAATCCAGCGCCGCCTTCGGGTCCTGATAGATGACGCCTGACGCAAACGACGGTCGTTTTAACTCGGCCATGACGATCTCCTCTTGCTGTTTTCCTAGAGTTTTTCGCGGATTTTCAGGCCGCTGGCCTGCTCCATCTCGGCCAGGGTGAGGTCGGCGACCGGCTGGTCGAAGTTCCAGACATGGCCTTCCGGATCCAGGGCGCGATAGCTGCGCGCGCCATAGAACTGGTCGGCGGGCTCCTGGACAATCCGGGCGCCGCCGGCGCGGGCGCGCTCGCAGTGCGCGTCGAGCCCGTCAGCCAGATGGATGCGGACAAACTGGGTGCCGACCCCGCCGATGGACGCCGGGCTTTTCATCGCCGCCGGACCGAGCAGCTCCGGGCTGGACCACTCGCCGCCGATGCCGATGGCCGCGCCGCGAAAGCTCATCTCGGCATGGCCGACATTGCCGTCATCGTCGGTGACCAGCAGACTGGTCTCGAACCCGAAGGCCTTTTCCAGCCAGTGCAGGGCGGCCAGCGGGTCGCGGTAGAAGACGGCGGGGACGACAACGGACTCGGCCATGGCGCTGCTCGCTTATTGCGGGATCAGCGAATATTTAACGCACACAGCAACTATATCGTCAATAGCAAACCCTCTCCCCGCTGTGCGGGGAGAGGGCAGGGTGAGGGGCTCTTTGCGTGACGGGCGGTTCGGCGGGTCAGCGGCGGCGGCGCGACCCCCTCACCCTGCCCTCTCCCCCGCGAAGAGCGGGGGCGAGGGTTATCTATTCGTCGCCGAAGTCTTGGACCGGGCCGCTGTCCTTGCCCTTTTCGGCTGGGTCGCGGTCAACGAACTCGATCACGGCCAGCGGGGCGTTGTCGCCGTAGCGGTGGCCGGCGTGCAGCACGCGGATATAGCCGCCGTTGCGCGCCTTGTAGCGGGGGCCGAGCGTCGCGAAGAGTTTGCTGACCTGGTCCTTGTCGCGCACGCGGCTGATCGCCAGGCGGCGCGCATGCAGGTCGCCGCGCTTGGCCAGCGTCACCAGCTTCTCGACGAAGGGACGCAGCTCCTTGGCCTTGGGCAGGGTCGTGGTGATCTGCTCGTGCTTGATCAGGCTCGCGGCCATGTTCGCGAACATGGCGGTGCGATGGGCTGAAGTCCGGTTGAGTTTGCGGTGCGCTACGCCGTGGCGCATCGGGGTCTCTCCTAAAGCTTGAGCTTAGATCTGGTCTTCGAACTTCTTGGCCAGGTCTTCGATGTTTTCGGGCGGCCAGTTCGGCACGTCCATGCCCAGGTGCAGGTTCATGCCGGCGAGCACTTCCTTGATCTCGTTCAAGGACTTGCGGCCGAAATTTGGAGTCCGGAGCATCTCGGCTTCGGTCTTCTGGATCAGGTCGCCGATATAGACGATGTTGTCGTTCTTCAGGCAGTTGGCCGAACGGACCGACAGCTCCAGTTCGTCGACCTTCTTCAAGAGCGCCGGGTTGAACGGCAGTTCCGGCTTGGCCTCGCCGTCGACCTTCTTCTTCGGCTCGTCGAAGGTGATGAAGATCTGCAGCTGGTCCTGCAGGATGCGCGCCGCATAGGCCACCGCGTCGACCGGCGACACCGCGCCGTTGGTCTCGACTTCCATGACCAGGCGGTCGTAGTCGAGGCTCTGGCCCTGGCGGGTCGGCTCGACGCGATAGGCGACGCGCTTGACCGGGGTATAGAGGGCGTCGACCGCGATCAGGCCGATCGGGGCGTCTTCCGGACGGTTCAGCTCGGCGGCGACGTAGCCCTTGCCGTTCTGGACGGTGAACTCCATGCGCACCTGCGCCCCGTCGTCCAGGGTGCAGATGATGTGCTCTGGATTGAGGATCTCGATGTCCGAGGGCGCCTCGATCTGGCCGGCGGTGACCACGCCGGGGCCGGTGGCGCGCAGCGTCATCCGCTTCGGGCCCTCGGCGTGCATGCGCAGCGCCAGTTGCTTGATGTTCAGCACGATGTCGACCACGTCCTCGCGCACGCCCTGCATCGCGGTGAATTCGTGCACGACGCCGTCGATCTGCACGGCGGTGACCGCCGCGCCTTGCAGCGACGACAACAGAACCCGGCGAAGCGAGTTGCCGAGGGTGACGCCGAAGCCGCGTTCGAGCGGTTCGGCGACGATGCGCGCCTTCCGCTCGGCGTCGGCGCCGGTTTCGATCTGCGGCTTCTCGGGGCGGATCAGCTCATTCCAGTTGCGTTCAATCACGGATTTGATCCCTGGGGAGGTTCAGCGGCGGCGAAGGGTCGCGCCAGCAAGGGGGCAGACTGACAGATAGGGGCTCAGACCCGCCGGCGCTTGGGCGGGCGACATCCGTTGTGCGGGATGGGTGTCACGTCCCGGATGGTGGTGATGGTCATGCCGGCCGCCTGCAACGCGCGCAGCGCCGATTCGCGACCCGAGCCCGGCCCCGAAACATTGACCTCCAGCGTCTTGACGCCGTGTTCGCCAGCCTTGCGGCCAGCATCCTCGGCCGCCATCTGGGCGGCGTAGGGGGTGGACTTCCGCGACCCCTTGAACCCCATGGCGCCGGCGGACGACCAGGAGATGGTGTTGCCCTGCGCGTCGGTGATGGTGATCATGGTGTTGTTGAACGAGGCGTTCACGTGCGCCACGCCGGAAGTGATGTTCTTGCGCTCGCGTTTTTTGACGCGCGCCGGTTCCTTGGCCATCGCTTAATCAGCCTTATTTCTTCTTGCCCGCGATCGGCTTGGCGGGGCCTTTGCGGGTGCGGGCGTTGGTGTGGGTGCGCTGACCGCGGACCGGCAGGCCCTTGCGGTGACGTAAGCCCCGGTAGCAGGCCAGGTCCATCAGACGCTTGATATTGACGGCGGTCTCGCGGCGCAGATCGCCCTCGACGGTGTAGTCGCGGTCGATGGCCTCGCGGATCTGCAGCACTTCCTGGTCAGTCAGCTGGTTGACCCGGCGCGAATCTTCGATGCCCACCTTGTGGACGATCTCGCCGGCCTTGGTCTTGCCGATGCCGTGGATGTACTGCAGCGCGATGACCACGCGCTTGTTCGTCGGAATATTCACGCCGGCGATGCGGGCCAAGCTTATCTCCTGAGGATGCGCGGAAAGCGCGAACGACGCCTCCGGACCCGCCGCCTGCGGGCGGGCGTCCATGACACGTCTTTCGCGCTGTTTCGCGGAAGGGCCTTGTTATAGGGATGATCGGCCGCGCGTCAAGGCGACGATGAGCGATTTGAAGGCTTTGGCTGTGGTTTAAACCCTGACCCCGTCGAGCGCGGCGTCGATTTCGCGGGCCACCTGCTCGACCGTTCCCATGCCGTCGACCTCGATCAGCTTTCCCTGGGCGCGGTAGTGCGGCAGGAGCGGCGCGGTCTGGGCGTTGTAGGCGGCGAGCCGGACCTTGAAGGAGTCGGGATTGTCGTCCGCCCGGCCCTCCTCGGCGAAGCGCTTGACGATGCGGGCGACCAGGGCCTCGTCGTCGACGCGCAGGCGCAGCACCACGTCGATGCGCGCCCCGCGGTGGCTGAGCATGTCGTCGAGCGCCTCGGCCTGGGCGACGGTGCGCGGAAAGCCGTCGAAGATGGCGCCGCCGGCCGCGTCCGCCGCCGGCAGGGCCTCCTCGATCAGGGCGATGACGATGTCGTCTGGAACCAGGTCGCCGCGCTCCATGATGTCGGAGACCTTCAGGCCGAGCGGCGAGCCGGAGACAATGGCCGCGCGCAGCATGTCGCCGGTGGAGAGCTGCACCATGCCGCGGGTCTCGACCAGCCGCTTGGCCTGCGTGCCCTTCCCCGCGGCCGGCGGCCCGAACAGAATGAGATTCATCAACCCCCCTAGATCACGATGATTTTGGATTGGAACAATCAAAAATCATAAACGTGATCGATTCTAAACATCTGGAGCGGGATGCGGGCGGAAAACCGCTTCGCACTTTGCCTCATCCCGCTCCGGATTGAGCCGCGTTCTGGGCGCGTTTTCTAACGCTTACCGCCGCGCAGCTTCGATTTGCGGATCAGGCCTTCATACTGGTGGGCGAGCAGGTGCGACTGGATCTGGGCCACCGTGTCCATGGTCACCGTCACCACGATCAGCACCGAGGTGCCGCCGAAATAGTTGGTGCCGGGCGAGTTGGCGGTAAGAAATTCCGGCAGCAGACAGACCGCGGTGATGTAGGCGGCGCCGATCACGGTGATCCGGGTCAGCACATAGTCGATATATTCCGCCGTCCGCTTGCCGGGCCGGATGCCCGGCAGGTTGCCGCCGTACTTGCGCAGATTGTCGGCCGTCTCGTCCGGATTGAAGGTGATCGAGGTGTAGAAGAAACAGAAGAAGACGATCAGCGCCGCGTAGAGCACCATGAAGGTCGGCTGGCCGTGTTGCAGCTGGCCCTGCAGCCCGCTGACCCAGGGCTGCAGCCAGAGCGGAAACTTGGAGGCCGGCAGGAAGTTCAGGACCGAGGCCGGCATCAAGAGCAGGCTGGAGGCGAAGATCGGCGGGATGACGCCGGACGTGTTGATCTTCAAGGGCAGGAAAGAGCTTTCGCCGCCGAACATGCGGTTGCCCATCTGCCGCTTGGGATAGAGCACCAGAAGCCGGCGCTGCGAACGCTCAATGAAGACCACGAAGACGATCACCGCCACGACCGAGGCGGCGATGGCCAAGAGCACGAAGACCGAGATATTGCCGGCCCTGGCCGAGGTCAGCAGCTGGCCGGCGGCCGGAACCACCCTGGCCACGATGCCGGCCATGATGATCAGCGAGACCCCGTTGCCGACCCCGCGGGCGGTGATCTGCTCGCCCAGCCACATCAGAAACAGCGTGCCGGTGGTCAGGGTGGTGACGGTG
>DASYAQ010000224.1:0-1896 GCA_036501225.1 Caulobacteraceae bacterium
CGTCGTGCAGCGGCCCGACTTCATCGAGGGCGTGCGGGCGGTGATCGTGGACAAGGACAATGCGCCGCGCTGGGACCCACAAACCCTCGAAGGCGTCACCCCGGCCATGCTCGACGCCATCTTCAGCCCGCTGCCGGCGGACGAAGAATGGCATGCGCTGCCCGGTTGAGATCGTGCGCGCCCGCGCCCATCTCTGCTAGGCTCGGGCATACGAGCTGGGAGGAACCATGCAAAACCTGAAGAGAACGGCGGTGCTCGCCGCCGGCCTGATGATCGCCCTTTGCGCCACGGCGGCCTGGGCGCAGCCGGCCTATATCACCACCGCGGTGGCCAATCCGGCCCGGCCCGCCGCCGACACCGCCCGCGATCCCTTGCGCAAACCCATCGACATGATGGTCTTCGCCCAGGTCAAGCCGGGCGACCACGTGCTCGAACTCATTCCGGGCGGCGGCTATTTCGAGCGCATCTTCTCCGGCGTCGTCGGCCCAAGCGGCCACGTCTACGAGGCGATTCCAGTGCTTGGCGCGGCCGACGCCTCGCCGAAGTCGAACGGCATCGCCGCCGATCCGCGCTTCGCCAACATCACCGAGCTCAACATGAGCGCGCCGGGCGACATCGCCAGGAACGCGCCCTACGACCTGATCTGGACCTCGCAAAACTATCACGACCTGCACCTGACCCGGCTGCACCTCGACATCGCCGCCCTCGACGCGGGGCTGTTCGCCGCCCTGAAGCCGGGCGGGGTCTTCATCATCGAGGATCATGCCGCCGAGCTCGGCTCCGGCACCCGCGACACCGACAAGATGCACCGGATCGACGAGAACCTGGTCAAGGCCGAGATGAAGGCCGCCGGCTTCGTGCTGGAGGACGAGAGCAACGTGCTGCGCAACCCGGCCGACACCCACACGCTGCTGGTGTTCGACCCCGCCATCCGCGGCCACACCGACCAGTTCGTGCTGCGGTTCCGGAAGCCGCGCGGCTGATGGGCCACACCGCCTTCATCGGCCTCGGCCACATGGGCGGCGGCATGGCCGCCAACCTGGTCAAGGCCGGGGTCGAGGTTCGCGCCTTCGACCTTTCCACGCTGGCCGTCGAACGGACGGCCGCGGCCGGGTGCGCGCGCGCGGTCTCCGCCGCCGAGGCCGCCCGCGACGCCGAGGTGGTGATCACCATGCTGCCGGCCGGCGCCCACGTCCGCTCGGTCTATGCCGAGGCGGTGTTCGCCAACGCCGCCAAGGGCGCGCTCCTGATCGACTGTTCGACCATCGACGTCGAGACCGCCCGCGCGGTCGCCGCCCAGGCGCGCGAGCTTGGCTTCCGCTTCGCCGACGCGCCGGTGTCCGGCGGGACGGCGGGCGCCGACGCCGGCACGCTGACCTTCATGGTCGGCTGCGCCGAGGCCGATCTGGCCGCGATCGAACACGTGCTGACCCCCATGGCCAGGACGGTGATCCGCGCCGGCGAGGCGGGCGCCGGCCAGGCGGTGAAGATCTGCAACAACATGCTCTTGGGCATCTCGATGCTGGGCGTCAGCGAGGCGCTGAACCTGGCCGAGGCGCTGGGCCTGGACGCCGAGCGCTTCTTCGAGATCGCCTCGAAATCCTCCGGCCAGTGCTGGTCGCTGACCAGCTATTGCCCGGTTCCGGGGCTGGTCGAGGCCGCGCCCTCCAACCGCGATTTCGCGGGCGGTTTCTCCACCGCCATGATGCTGAAGGACCTGAAACTGGCGCAAGGCGCCGCCGCCACCGCCGGCGCCGCGACGCCGCTGGGCGCGCAGGCCGAGGCGCTCTACGCCCTGTTCGAGCGGCAGGGCCACGGCGACAAGGACTTCTCGGCGGTCATCAAGCTCTTGGCGGGGCGCCTGGACGACCTTACCTAAGACTTCTCCCGTGGGGA
>DASYAQ010000225.1:0-4504 GCA_036501225.1 Caulobacteraceae bacterium
CAGGTCGCGATCCTTCAGGTCGCGCCAGGCCGCGCCCATGCAGAAGCGCTGCGCCCCGCCGGCCTTGGCCAGCGCCGCCTGGGCGACCACCGCCTCCGGCTCCATCAGCTTGGTGGCTTTCAGGCCGGTGTCGAAATGCGCCGACTGGCTGCAATAGCCGCAATCCTCGACGCAGCCGCCGGTCTTCACCGACAACAGTTGCGACAACTGGATCTCGCTCGGTTCGAACCAGGCCCGGTGGACGCTGGCGGCCATGAAGACAAGGTCGGCGAACGGCAGTTCGAACAGGGCCTCGACCTCGCCTCGGGTCCAGTCGTTTCGCGGCGTAGCGATATCGGGGGACGTCATGGCTCTTACGCGGTCCTCTTAGCGGCGGCTCAGCGGCCGGCCCTATCACATCGCACGTCAGATCGCCCAGGCTCGTCGAGCAAAATCGCGCCCGCGGTTCTAGGCGAGCGGCTTTTCCTCTAGGAATAAAGGCCGCCGCTCAATTTCAAGGACAGGCATGACGGGGTCGAACCGCACGCGCGGCCGAACGTCCAGGCGGCCGGAACCGCTCGCGCCCGCCGTGGTGGAGCAGCGGCTTGGCGCGGCCGGCGCCCACTACGCCGCCGGCCGGCTCGATGAGGCGAGCGCCGCCTATGAGGCGGTCGAGGCGCGCAATCCGGACGACGTCCGCGCGCCCTATTCCCTGGCCGTCATCGACATCCGCCAGGGACGGTTTCCCCGGGCGCGGGAGCGGCTGCAACGCGTCGTCCGCCGCGAGCCTGGCCTGTTCACGGCCCAGCATAATCTCGGCTATGTCAGCCAGACGCTGGGCCTTTGGCGCGAGGCGGCCAAGGCCTATGAGGCGGCGCTGGCCCTGCGGCCTGACGCCGCCGACACCGAATTCAACCTGGCCGCGGCCCTGGCCGTGCTCGGGCGGACGGACGAGGCGATCGAACGCTATCGGGCCCTGACCGCCGATTCCGCGCTCGGCCTGCGCGCCTTGACCGCCATGGCGCTGCTGAACGCCTCGGCGGTCAGCGATGCGGAACTCGCCATCTTAAGGCGCGCGTCGGCCGACCCGGGCGTCGATCCGGACGTCCGCACGGGCCTCTTGTTCGCGCTCGGCGAGGTGCTGGAGGCGCGGCGTTCCGACGAGGCGGCCTTCGCCGCCTTCGCCGCGGGCAACCAATTGAAGTATGAGCGGCTCGTCGCCGCTTCGAACGGCCCGGCCGGACCGGCGGCGCATCCAAAGGCCGTAGCCCGCGACCACGCCCGCTCGATAGAACGCCTGAAGACGATGTTCACGCCAGCCTTCATCGCGGCGCATCGCGGCGCCGGGAACGGCGCGTCGCGGCCTATCTTCATCGTCGGCATGCCGCGCTCCGGCTCGAGCCTCATCGAGCAGATCCTGTCCAGCCACCCGGCCGTCCAGGGCCTCGGCGAAAGCCCCGCCCTGGCCGAGACCTTGCAGCATCGGCGCGCCTACGACCCGGCCCAACCAAGGGACGGGGCCTATTTCCGCGACCTCGCCGACGCCTATCTGGCCGAACTCCGCGCCCGCGGCTGGGACGCCGGCGCTCGGCCGGTCGACAAGACCCTGGAGAGCTTTCTCCACGTCGGCATGATCGCCCTGATGTTTCCGCGCGCGGTCGTCCTGCACAGCGTGCGCGATCCGGTGGACACGTGCCTGGCCTGTTATCGCCAGCTGTTCGCGGCCGGCAACGAGACCCTCTACGACCTCGGCCAGATCGGGGCGGAATACGTCGGCTATCGCGCGGTGATGGACCATTGGCGCGCCGTCCTGCCCGGCCGCGTCGTCGAGGTCGGCCATGAGGCGCTGGTCAAGGACCCGGAGCGTCAGATCCGCTGGCTGGTCACCGAGGCCTGCGGCCTCGGCTGGGACCCGGCCTGCCTGGATTTCCACCGCACCGAAAGATCGGTGCGCACCGCCAGCGTCGCCCAGGTCCGCCAGCCGATCGTCACCAGCTCGCTGCAACGCTGGCGCCGCTACGAGCGGCATCTGGGGCCGCTGTTCGAAGCCTTGGGGCCTTATTCTTCAGACCTCTCCCAGAGGGAGAGGGAGGGGCCCGCGCCGGAGGCAGCGGGAGGGTGAGGGGTTACGAGGTTTCAGAACCAGGCATTGCGGAGTTCCCGAAAAGCTCAGCGAAAAGAGGAGAATATCGGTGAGCTCGTAACCCCTCATCCTCCCACGCGCTTGCGCACGCGGGCCCCTCCTTCTCCCTCTGGGAGAACTTATTCCTCCACCGGCGCCCACCATTCGACCCAGGCGCCGGCCTGGTCGGGGGTGGAGTCGGCGGGGTAGAATTCCAGATCAGGGGCCTGCACCAGGCGATAGCCGGACTTGGGGATGCGCTCGCCCCAGATCTCCCTGGCCGCGGCCAGCATCTGCGGCTGCAGCGGGCCGCCGTCCATGACCTGGCGAAAGATCAGATAGGCCTGGGGCGCCAGCTCGACCAGTTCGAGGCCCTCGGGCGCCGGGGCGTCGGCGGCGAGATGCACCCCGGCCATGTAGCGCATGGCGCCGGGCTCGGAGCCGGCGGGCGCGGGCGAGCAGACGCCGAAGGTCTCGCCGAGCCCGCCCCGGTACGGCATGCCCGCGATCAACCGGTCCCAGAGCCTGGGGATGCCGGCCTTGTCGGTCTCATTGAAATCGGCGGCGAAGCCGGCGATGCGCAAGGCGCCCTTGCGCACCGGCTGGGGCGTCTGGCTGAGCTGGATGCGGACGTCCGTGCTGTCGGTCATGACGAAAATCTCCGATGGGCTGGTTCGAGCGCTGGCGCGGCGATAGAGGCCGGGCGGTATGCCGAAGACGCGCTTGAAAGCGCGGGTGAAGCCTTCCTGGCTGTCGAAACCGCAGTCGAAGGCCAAGTCGATCAGGCTGGGCGCGGCCCCGCCGCAGAGCCGGTCCGCCGCCGCCGTCAGCCGCCGCGCCCGGACATAGGCCATCGGGCTCGCGCCAAACCGCGCCCCGAACTGACGAGTGAAGTGATAGGCGGAAAGCCCGGCGACGTCGGCGAGCTGGCCGAGCGTCAACGGTTCGAACAGGCTGGCGTCGATGTGCAGCCGCGCCCGCTCGAGCGGATCGAGGATGGCGGGGCTGGGGGCCAGATCGGTCATCGCCGCGCACCATGACGCCGCCGGCTCGGCCTGTCTTGACCGGTGTTGCTGGCCTGCCCTAACCGAAAGCGGGGCTGAAGCGGATGTTGTCGCGTTCCAGGCCCTTGACCACCACCTCCAGGCCGCCGGACTTGATCATCCACTCCAGGCGGTGGTCGCGGTATTCGCGCTTGAACAGACCCTGTTCGACCAGGCTGGCGGCGTCGGTCATCGGCAGGCGCGGCGCGGCCATTTCCTCGATGGTCCTGGCCACGGAGGCGCGCGCATTGGCCCGCTCCAGCCACGCCGACAACTTCGAGCCCCTGGCCGGCGGGTGGCCGACGCCCAGCGAGCCGTTGATGTAAGGAACCACAGACAGGTCGCCCCAGCCGAAGCTTTCACCATTGAACCAGGTCCTGGTCCCCAGTTGATCCTCGAGCCAGGTGAAAAAGCCCTCGGTCTGGGATTTCGCATTGGCGCGCAGGGTCTCGGCCAGTTCGCCCTCGGCGCGGCGAAACCAGTTCAGCTCGGCCAGGCCCCAGTTGATGGCCTCGAAATGGGTGTCCATCACCTCTTCCAGCATGCGCACCCGCGCCCGCTCGGCGGCGGTCGCCGGCAGCATGGCGGGCGAGGGCCATTTGTCCTCGAGATACTCCAGGATGATGGTCGAATCGAAGATGGCGACCTCGCCGTCGACCAGGGCCGGGACCTCGCCGCGCGGGCTCACCCTGGCGAAGTCGCCGCCGACCCCGCCGGCGCCCAGGCCGCCCGGGGACAGGGCCTCGAACTCCAGCCCCTTCTCGCGCAGGGCGATCTTGACCTTCTGGGCATAGGGCGACAGCGGATGTTCATAGAGGATGATCATGGCGGGCCTTCGAGGGTTGCTCTCGGCAGCACGCCACAGGCCAGACCCAGGGTCAATCTGGCCAAGGCCGCGATTAGCCGATAAGTCGCTGAAGCCATTGGGAGGCGGTCCGCGCGTATGTTTTCCAAGATTCTCATTGCGAACCGGGGCGAGATCGCCGTCCGCATCATCAAGACCGCCCGCCGCATGGGGATCGCCACGGTGGTGGTCTATTCCGAAGCCGACGCCGACAGCCTGGCCGTCGAAATGGCCGACCAGACGGTGGCCATCGGCCCGGCGCCGGCCGCCCAGTCCTATCTGGTCGCCGAGAAGATCATCGCCGCGGCCAATGAAACCGGCGCCCAGGCCGTCCATCCGGGCTTCGGCTTCCTGTCCGAGAACGCCGGTTTCGCGCGGACCTGCGCCGCCGCCGGCATCGTCTTCATCGGCCCCAATCCCGACGCCATCGACGCCATGGGCGACAAGATCGCCTCCAAGCGGTTCGCCACCGCCGCCGGCGTTTCGGTGGTGCCCGGCCATGTCGGCGAGATCGCC
>DASYAQ010000226.1:0-6219 GCA_036501225.1 Caulobacteraceae bacterium
AGCTCACCTCCGCCTTCGAACAGCTCAGGGCCGCGCAAGGTTCGCCGACCGCCGAAATCGTCCGCGAGCAGAGCGACTATTACCACGCCACCAAGACCACCATCTTCAACGCCCTGATCAACACCATCGACCTGGCCCAGCTGGCGCAGCTGGACGTCAAGTCGGCGGGCGAGGAGATCCGCGACATCGTCGCCGAACTGGTGGCGATCAAGAACGTCTCCATGTCGGTCGCCGAACAGGAGCACCTGGTCCAGGACATCATCAACGACGTCCTGGGCTACGGCCCGCTGGAGCCGCTGCTGGCGCGCGACGACATCGCCGACATCATGGTCAACGGCGCGGGCCGGGTGTTCATCGAAGTTTCCGGCAAGGTGCAGCTGACCAACGTCCGCTTCCGCGACAACGCCCAGCTGATGAACATCTGCCAGCGCATCGTCAGCCAAGTCGGCCGCCGGGTCGACGAAAGCTCGCCGATCTGCGACGCGCGCCTGCCGGACGGCAGCCGGGTCAATGTCATCGCGCCGCCGCTGGCGCTGGACGGCCCGACCCTGACCATCCGGAAGTTCAAAAAAGACAAGCTCACCATGCGCAACCTGGTCGAATACGCTTCGATCAGCCCCGAGGGCGCACGCGTGCTGGGCGTGATCGGCGCCTCGCGATGCAATGTCCTGATCTCGGGCGGCACCGGTTCGGGCAAGACGACGCTGCTCAACACGCTGACCGCCTTCATCGACCCGACAGAGCGCGTCATCACCTGCGAAGACGCCGCCGAGCTGCAGCTGCAACAGCCGCACGTGGTGCGGTTGGAGACCCGGCCGCCCAACCTCGAGGGTTCGGGCCAGATCACCATGCGCGATCTGGTCAAGAACTGCCTGCGGATGCGCCCCGAGCGGATCATCGTCGGCGAAGTCCGTGGACCCGAGGCCTTCGACCTGCTGCAGGCCATGAACACCGGCCACGACGGCTCCATGGGCACGCTGCACGCCAACAGCCCGCGCGAGGCGATCAGCCGGATCGAATCGATGATCACCATGGGCGGCTACGGCCTGCCCTCGAAGACCATCCGCGAGATGATCGTGGGTTCCGTGGACGTGATCATCCAGGCGGCGCGCCTGCGCGACGGCTCGCGGCGGATCACCCACGTCACCGAGGTCGTCGGCCTCGAAGGCGAGGTCATCATTACGCAAGACTTGTTCGTCTACGAGATAACCGGTGAGGACGATAATGGCGGCGTCGTGGGCCGGCACCGTTCGACCGGCATCGCGCGACCGAGGTTCTGGGACCGGGCGCGCTATTACGGCCTTGAACGGGAATTGGCCGAGGCTCTGGACGCGGCGGAGTAGACGCCGATGAATCCTATGATCATCCTGGTCGCGGTCCTTGGCTTCGTCACCCTGGGCGGACTGGGCTATGTGCTCGCCGGGGCCGGTGGAACCGACCCGCGCGTCACCAAGCGCGCGCGGGCGATCGCCACACCAAGGCCCTTGGAAAAAACCAGCCGCGCCCGGATGGCCGCCCAGGACGCCGGCAACCGCCGCAAGCAGCTGCTGCAGACCCTGAAGGAGCAGGAAAGGCTGCAGCGCAAGGCGTCGGTCTCGCTGGTCGCCCGATTGCAGCAGGCGGGCCTGAATGTCTCGGTCACTCAATTCTGGATCGCCAGCGGCACGCTCGGCGTCTTCGTGCTGATCGGAACCCTGATCTTCCGCGCGCCGGTGTGGGCGGCCTTCCCACTCAGCCTCGCCGCGGCGCTGGGCCTGCCGCGCTGGACCATCTCGTTTCTCGCCGGCCGGCGGACCAAGAAGTTCACGGGCAACTTCTCAGACGCCATCGACATCATCGTGCGCGGCATCAAGTCCGGCCTGCCGGTGCATGAGTGCCTGCGCGTCATCGCCCGGGAGAGCCCCGCGCCGCTGGGCCCCGAGTTCCACCGCCTGGTGGAAAACATCTCCATGGGCATGGCGGTCGATCAGGGCCTCGAGAAGATGTACGAGCGCATGCCGACCCCCGAATTGCGCTTCTTCACCATCGTGCTGGCCATCCAGGCCAAGACCGGCGGCAACCTGGCCGAGGCCCTGGCCAATCTCTCGGCCGTGCTGCGCGCCCGCAAGCTGATGCGCGAGAAGATCAAGGCGCTGTCGTCCGAGGCCACCGCCTCGGCCTTCATCATCGGATCGCTGCCGGTCTGCGTCAGCCTGCTGATCACCATCACCACGCCGTCCTACATGGCGATCATGTACACCGACCCGCGCGGGAAACTGATGCTGCTGGCCGGCGTGGTGGTCGAGCTGTTCGGCATCTGGGTCATGCGCCGCATGATCAATTTCAAGTTCTAGGGCGCGCACGCGATGGATTTCTCATCGATTTCAACCATCCTGACCGACCCCAGCAACCTGCTGGTGGGCTTCACCGCCGTGCTGTCGTTCGCCACCTTCGTCACCCTGGCCACGCCGCTGATGTCGCGTTCGACGCTGGAAAGCCGGCTGAACTCGGTCGCCAACCGCCGCGAGGAACTCAAGCGCCGCTCGCGCGAGGCCCTGGCCGCCTCGAAGACCCACGGCGGCAGCCTGCGCCACGCCGACGAGGGCGCGGTCAAGACCATCGTCGACCGGCTGCAGCTCTCACGGCTTCTGGAGGACCCCAAGGTCGCCGACAAGCTGGCCCAGGCCGGCTATCGCGGCCCGCGGCCGATCAGCACCTTTTACTTTTTCCGGCTGATCACCCCGTTCGTCTTCTTCGCGGTGCTGGCCTTCTACCTCTATGTCGTCCACAGCTTTGATCTGCCGGCCATGTCGCGGTTCTGCATCTGCGTCGCCGGCCTGACCCTGGGCTACTACGCGCCCAACGTCTTCATCTCCAATGTCGCCAACAAGCGGCGCGCCTCCATCGTGGCCGGCTTTCCCGACGCGCTCGACCTGCTGCTGATCTGCGTCGAATCCGGCATGTCGATCGAGGCGGCGCTGCAGAAGGTGAGCCAGGAGGTCGGCGCGGCCTCTATCGAACTGGCCGAGGAACTGTCGCTGCTGGTCGCCGAGCTGTCCTATCTGCCCGATCGCCGCATGGCCTATGAGGGCCTGGCCAAGCGGACCAATCACCCAGGCGTCAAGTCCGTCGCCATGGCCATGACCCAGGCCGAGCGTTACGGCACGCCGCTCGGCACCGCGCTTCGGGTGATGGCCAAGGAAAACCGCGACCTGCGCCTGGCCGCGGCGGAAAAGAAGGCCGCGGCGCTGCCGGCCAAGCTCACCGTGCCGATGATCGTCTTCTTCCTGCCGGTGCTGTTCATCGTCGTACTCGGGCCCTCGATCATCCGGGTGCAGGACGTGATGGCCCACAAGGGCTGACCCCAAGAAGGTCGACCGCCCGGGACGCAAACCACGCCAAGAAGCCGCGGCGTTCCGGCCGCTTTCGCGTCCATGGCCAGCCTGGCCGTAAGATCCTTGGTCCCGCCTTCGCGGGATGACCAGAGATGTCCGAGGGCTGGTCCCGGCTTAGCCGCCGGCGCCTTTCAGCGATTCCCACGAGCGTCGCGGGGCCGCGGGCGCCGTCGGCTGAACCTCCCTGGCGGAGGCGGCCTGCAGATAGGCCAGGTCGGCGTCGGCCTGATCGGGCGGCAGGTCGCGCCGCAGCAGGGTCTCGGCCTCGCCGAGCTTGCCTTCCAGGCCCAGAACCAGGGTCAGGTCCTGGCGCACGACCAGGTTCGCGCCCGGCTGGGCGGCGGCGCGGCGGAGCAGGGTCTCGGCCGAGGCCGCATCGCCCTGCGCGGCCAGTTCCATCGCCATATTGGTCAGCACCGCCGGGTTGTCCGGCGACAGCGCCAGGGCCTGGCGCCAGGCGGCCTGGGCGTCGTCGGCGCGCCGCACCTGGGCATAGGCGATGCCCAGCAGCGACAGCGGCCGCCAATCCTTCGGGGCCAGCGCCCGGGCGTGGGTGAGCGGATCGACGGCATAGAATCCCTGGCCCTCGGCGACATAGGCGCGCGCGGTTTCCATCAAGGCGTCCATATTGTTCGGATCGATCACCAGCACGCGGCCGGCCGACTGGATGGCGGTGTCGTACTGGCCAAGGGCGCGAAGGGCCGAGGCCAGCTGTACGCCGGCCACCACGTCGGTCGGATCGATCTGCGCCTCGCGGCCCCAGAAGGCGGCGCGGGCGAGGGGGCTGAGCCGCGCGGCGTCGGCGCGCGCCTGCGGTCCCGCCTTGCTCGGCGGCTTCGGGGCGGCGGCCGCCGCGGCGGCTTGGATGGCGCCCGCCGCCTTGTCCGGCGCCGGCGCCGGCGCGGCGGCGGCGGCGGACGCCATCAGCACGGCGAGCACGGCGGTTGTGGCGAGAGACGAGGCGCGGGACATGAGCGTTGAAGCTCCCATTGCGGCGGGCTAGGGCTTCGAAGCGGCCCCGGTCCAGCATCGACGTCGGCCGTCAATGAATCGTTAAGCCTAACGAATTCTTACCTTACGATAGGGCGACCCATGACCGACCTGATCCTGACCACGGCGGACGGCGAAGTCCGCGCCCTGCACGCCATCGCCGAGGCCGATCTGGCGGGGTTCCTGTCCAGCCAGCCGCCGGCGCTCGCCCGACTCGCCGCACTGCAGGCGTTCGAGGCGAAAGCTGGCCAGTTGCTGGTCGCGCCGGGGGCCGACGACGCGACGATCGCGCTCTTTGGCCTTGGCGACGGCGCGCGCGCCGATGCGATGGCTTTCCGCGCCCTGCCGGCGCGGCTGCCCGCCGGCGATTATCGTCTCGCCACCACGCCCGCGAATGTTCCGTCCGAGCGGATCGCGCTGGCCTGGGCGCTTGGCGGCTACCGCTTCGAGCGCTACCGCAAAAAGCCCAAGAACGGCCTGGCCCGGCTGCTCGCGCCAGAGGGCGTCGATCTGGCCGAGGTAAAGAGCCTGGCCCAGGCCACGGCGCTGGCCCGCGACCTGATCAACATCCCCGCCAACGACATGGGGCCGGTCGAGCTCGAACTGGCCGCGCGCGAGGTCGCCGAGGCGTTCGGAGCCGAGGCGGCGGTGGTGGTCGGCGACGCGCTGCTGGAGGCCGGCTACCCGGCCGTCCACGCGGTCGGCCGCGCCGCGGTCCCCGCCCGCGCGCCACGCATGATCGAGCTCAGCTGGGGCGAGGCCGGCCATCCGCTGCTGGCGCTGGTGGGCAAGGGCGTGGTGTTCGACACCGGCGGCCTCGATCTCAAGCCCTCGGCCGGCATGCGGCTGATGAAGAAGGACATGGGCGGCGCGGCCCACGCCCTGGCGCTGGCCAGGATGGTGATGGCGGCCAGGCTGCCGGTGCGGCTGGCGGTGTTGCTGCCGGTGGTCGAGAACGCCGTCGCCGGCGACGCCATGCGGCCGGGCGACGTGCTCGCCTCGCGCAAGGGCCTGAGCATCGAGGTCGGCAATACCGACGCCGAGGGCCGGCTGATCCTGGCCGACGCCCTGGCCCGCGCCGCCGAGCTGGCGCCGGAGCTGACCCTGGATTTCGCCACCCTCACCGGGGCGGCGCGGGCGGCCTTGGGGCCGGAGGTCATCCCCTTCTACACCGACGACGACGGCCTGGCCGGCGAGCTGGCGGCGGCGGGCGATGCGCTTGGCGACCCGCTGTGGCGGATGCCGCTCTGGGCGGGCTACGAGCCGTCGCTGGACTCGGACATCGCCGACCTGAAGAACGATCCCGACGCCTGGGCCCAGGCCGGCTCGGTGACGGCGGCGTTGTTCCTGAAGCGATTCGCGCCAACGGGCGCCTGGGCGCACTTCGACATCCTCGGCTGGAACCCGCGCAACCGCCCGGGCCACCCGCTCGGCGCCGAGGCGCAGGCGATTCGCGCCGTCTATGCGGTGCTCAAGGCCCGCTACGCCTAGATCACCTGGCCGAGGAGGCCGCCGCGCTGGCCGCCGCCGGGGCGCCTGATGCCGGAGCGCCCGAGGCTGGAGCGCCTGACGCAGGCGCGCCTGACGCCGGAGCGCCAGAGGCCGCCGGGGCGCTCGAGGCCGCCGGGGCGGCGGCGGCCTTCGGATTCGGCGCCGGGATCGGCAGGCTCGAGCCCAGCGTGTGCAGGTAGGCGATGACGTTGATGCGGTCCTGGCGCTGCTTCAGGCCGACAAAGGTCATCTTGGTCCCGTCGAGATAGTTCTGCGGCCCGGTGATGAAATCGTTGATGTGGGCGAAATCCCAGACCTTCTGCTTCTGGCCGAAAGCCTTCATCGCGTCGGAATAGGCGAAGCC
>DASYAQ010000227.1:0-2234 GCA_036501225.1 Caulobacteraceae bacterium
GTCTGCTCGCGCGAGTTCAGCCCCGGCCATCTGCAGCGCGTGGGCGCGGCCCTCGGGCGCAAGCCGTTCCTGTGGGACAACTATCCGGTCAACGACGGCCCGGGCATGAGCCCGTTCCTGCACCTGCGCGCCTTCACCGGACGGCCGGCGACAATCGCGCCGCACATCTCGGCGCATGCGGTCAATCCGGCGATCCAGCCGACGCTCAGCCTGATCCCGGCCCTGACCCTGGCCGAGAGCTACCGGCTCGGCGACGCCTATCAGTATGCCGAGGCCTTCGACCGCGCCGCGGAGGCTGTCCTTGGCCCCGAACTCGCCAAGCCGCTGCGGCGGCATGCGCGTCTGTTTCACGACCGGGGCCGCGACCGGCTGGACGCCGAGTCCATGTCCAGGCTGCGCACCCGCTACGCCGCCTTCGACCACCCCGCCGCCCGCGAGATCGTGGGTTGGATCGACGGCGCCTATGTGGTCACGCCGGAGATGATGGAGGGGGCGTAAAACAGCTCTCCCTCTGGGAGAAGTCGCTATTCGTCCACCCAGTCCAGCGTTCGCTGCACCGCCTTCTTCCATTGGCGATAGCCGGTGTCTCGCACCGCCGCGCTCATGGCTGGCGTCCATTCGGCGGACTTGCGCCAGTTCGCGCGCAGGCTCTCGGTGTCGGGCCAGTAGCCGACGGCCAGGCCCGCGGCATAGGCCGCGCCCAGGCAGGTGGTCTCGGCCACCACCGGCCGCACCACCGGCGCGTCCAGCACGTCGGCCTGAAACTGCATCAAGAGGCTGTTGGCGGTCATGCCGCCGTCGACCTTCAGGGTGGTCAGGCGCTCGCCGGAGTCGGCGACCATGGCGTCGACCACTTCGCGGGTCTGCCAGGCGGTGGCCTCGAGCACGGCGCGGGCGATATGGCCCTTGGTGATGTAGCCGGTCAGGCCGACGATCGCGCCGCGCGCGTCCGAACGCCAATAGGGCGCGAACAGGCCGGAAAAGGCCGGGACGAAATAGCAGCCGCCATTGTCGTCCACCGTGCGCGCCAGGGTCTCGATCTCCGGCGCCGAGGCGATCAGGCCCAGATTGTCCCGCACCCATTGCACCAGCGCTCCGGTGACCGCGATGGAGCCCTCCAGGGCATAGACCGCCGGCTGGCCGCCGATCTGGTAGCCGAGGGTGGTCAATAGGCCGTTCCTGGAATGGACGACCTCGTCGCCGGTATTGACCAGCAGGAAGCTGCCGGTGCCATAGGTGCACTTGCCCTCGCCGGGCGCAAAGCAGGTCTGGCCGAACAGGGCGGCCTGCTGGTCGCCGAGCGCCGAGGCGACGGGCACGCCCTCCAGCACCCCCGTGGCGGCCTCGGCATAGACCTCGGACGAGGGCCGGATTTCCGGCAGCATGGCGCGTGGCACGCCGATGGCGGCCAGCAACTCGTCGTCCCAGTCCAGGGTTTTGAGGTTCATCAGCATGGTGCGGCTGGCATTGGTCACGTCGGTCACGTGGCGGCCGGTGAGCTTCCAGATCAGCCAGGCGTCCATGGTGCCGAACAGGACCTCGCCGCGCTCGGCCGCCGCGCGGGCGCCAGCGATGCTGTCCAGCAGCCAGCGGATCTTCGGCCCGGAGAAATAGGTGGCCAGCGGCAGGCCGCAGAGGTCGCGGAAGCGGTCCTGGCCGTCCGCGCCGCCCAGGTCGCGGACCAGCCGGTCGGTGCGGGTATCCTGCCAGACGATGGCGTTGTGGATCGGCTTTCCGCTGGCCTTGTCCCAGAGCAGGGTCGTCTCGCGCTGGTTGGTGATGCCGACGGCGGCCAGGTCGGCGGCGGTGATGGAGAGCCTGGCCAACGCGCCGGCGACCACCTCGACCACATTGGCCCAGATCTGCTCGGCGTCGTGCTCGACCCAGCCGGGTCGGGGGAAGATCTGCCGGTGTTCCTTCTGGTCGACCGCGGCGATGTCGCCGTTTGCGTCGAAGACGATGCAGCGCGACGAGGTTGTGCCCTGGTCGATGGCGGCGACGTAGCGGTTGCTCATACGGTCAAGTTAGGTCGCGGCGGGGTCGGCTGGCAAATGCTGGGCGTAGGGGCCGGCGTCATCCGGCGCGTCCTTCGACTCGCGCCAGCGGCGCACACGGTCGAGATAGATGTAGATCACCGGCGTGGTGAACAGGGTCAGCACCTGGGAGACCAGCAGGCCGCCGACGATGGCGAAGCCGAGCGGCTGGCGGAACTCCGAGCCGGTGCCGAGCGCGAA
>DASYAQ010000228.1:0-4056 GCA_036501225.1 Caulobacteraceae bacterium
CCATGTCCTGCAGCGGCAGGCCGGCGCGCAGCACCATGCCGCCGCCGTCGCCGGTGCAGGTATGGGCCGAGGTGCACGAGGCGTAGGCGCGGCCATAGCCGCCGGTGGCCAGGATGGTGGTCTGCGCCTGGAACCGGTGCAGGGTGCCGTCGTCGAGCTTCCAGGCCAGCACGCCGAGGCACCGCTCGCCGTCCATGATCAGGTCGAGGGCGAAATACTCGATGAAGAACTCGACGTCGTGGGCCAGGCTCTGCCCGTACATGGTGTGCAGCATGGCGTGGCCGGTGCGGTCGGCGGCGGCGCAGGTGCGCTGGATCGGCCCCTCGCCGTAGTTCTTGGTCATGCCGCCGAAGGCGCGCTGGTAGATCCGGCCATCCTCGGTGCGCGAGAACGGCACGCCCCAGTGCTCGAGCTCATAGACCGCGGCCGGGGCGTTCCTGACCAAGTACTCGATGGCGTCCTGGTCGCCCAGCCAGTCCGACCCCTTGACGGTGTCGTACATGTGCCAGCGCCAGTCGTCGTGGCTCATATTGCCCAGGCTGGCGGCGATGCCGCCCTGTGCGGCGACCGTGTGAGATCGCGTCGGGAAGACCTTGGTGATGCAGGCGGTTTTCAGTCCCGCCTGAGCGCAGCCCAGAGCCGCGCGCAGGCCCGATCCGCCGGTGCCGACCACCAGGACGTCGAACCTGTGGTCGGTGAGCTCGTAAGCCGTCATCAATAGATCCCGCTCGAGAGGGCGACCTTGAGCACCGAGAAGACGCCGATCGCGCCGGCCAGCCAGGCGGCGAAAACATTCAAGGTGAGCAGCAGCGCCTTGGTCGTCGGCCGCTCGATATAGTCCAGTATGACCTCGGCCATACCGATGCGCATGTGGAAGACGCCGACGCCGATCAGGAGCGCCATGAGGATAGCGTTGAGCGGCGCGTGCATCCAGAGCACCGCCGTGGCGTAGTTGGTCTTGGCCAGGCTCAGGGCCGCATAGACCCCCCAGAGCGTCAGCAGCACCAGGGCCGCGGCCGAGACCCGCTGGGCGATGAAGCCGCCGACGCCGTGCTTGGCGGCGCCAAGGCCGCGAACCCGGCCGAGCGGGGTGCGATAGCCGCTCATGCCAGCGCTCCCATCATGCCGGCCGCGACCCAGACCGCGACGGTGGCGGCGACGGCGAAGACAATCACCACGGCGGCGCTCATGTCGGCGGTCTTCGGCAGGAAACCCGCACCGAAGTCCCAGACCAGATGCCGGACGCCATTGGCCAGGTGGTAGAACAGCGACAGCGTGACGGCGATCAGCACCAGCTTGCCGAGCGGCGAACCGAGAATGAGGCGGAACGCATCATAGGCGTCGGGACCGGCGGCCAGGGCCACGGCCCAGCCGGCCAGGATCAGCGCCGCGCCGTAAAGGATCAGTCCGGTCACCCGGTGCAGGATCGATACCGCCATGGTCAGATGCCAGCGCCAGACCGTGACGTAGGGCGACATTGGCCGGTCGGAGGCTTTCGGGGTGGCCGGGGCTTCACTCATCGCCGGGCCCTCCCTGGTCGGCCCTCACCGGCGCTTTTAAGCCGCGAGGTCGGGGTGTCAACGCAACCGAAGCCGCTTTGCCGCGTTTCGCCAATCGGGCAGGAATGTGCGCGCCGCGGGAGCGGCGCACGCCGCGTAGCGTCGGGGGTGAAATCAATTCCATGTCGGACTCGTCCAAGGCCTCGCTGGCGGGGCTCAAGGTGCTCGTCGTCGAGGACGAGGCCCTGGTTTCGATGCTGCTCGAGGACATGCTGAGCGACCTGGGCTGCGAGGTCGTCGGGCCGATCATGCGCCTGCGCGAGGCCGTGGCGATGGCCGAGGACGAGAGCCAGGCCATCGATGTCGCCATACTGGACGTCAACCTGGCCGGAGAGCGCAGCTTTCCCGTCGCCGAGGCGCTGGAAAAGCGCGGCTGCCTGTTCGTGCTCGCCACCGGCTATGACGACGCCGGCATCGACGAACGCTGGCGCGCCCGGCCGATGCTGCGCAAACCCTTCCTGCCGCACCAGCTCGAACAGGTCCTGCACGAGGCCCTGGCCGGCGCGACCGCCACTTAAGACCGGCTTAAACGTCCACCTCGGCGTCCAGGGCATTGTCCTGGATGAACTCGCGCCGCGGCTCGACCAGGTCGCCCATCAGGCGGCTGAACATGTCGTCGGCGTCGTCGGCATGGGTGACCTTGACCTGCAGCAGCGTGCGGGCGCTGGAATCCAGCGTGGTTTCCCACAGCTGCTCCGGGTTCATTTCGCCCAGCCCCTTGTAGCGCTGGATCGACAGGCCGCGCCGGCCGGCGTCGAACACCGCCTCGACCAGGTCGAGCGGCCCCCGGATGCGGGCGCTCCTGTCGCGGCGGCGATAGACCGCCTCGCCGACGAACAGCTCGGCCAGCTCCTTGGCGCGTTCGGCCAGCCGCCGGGCGTCTGCCGAGTGCAGCAAAAGCCCGTCCAGCACCACCCGCTCGGTGACGCCGCGGCGCGCGCGTGAGAAGACGAAGGCGCCGGCCTCGCCGGCCTCGCCGGTCCAGGGTCCGTCGCCTTCCTCGGCGTAGAGGTCCAGCCGCCTGGCCACCGCCAGCGGATCGGGCGCATCGCCGAGCAGGCCGGCCAGGGCCGCCTGTTCCACCGCGAAGGCGGGCGCGCGGGCGGCCAGCCGCTCGACATTGGCCTGGGCCGCCTTGGCGTTCTGCACCAGCTCGAGCAGGTCGGCGCCGGCCATCTGCACGCCGCTGGACAGCTCCAGCACCGCGTCGGTGACCCCCTCGTCGATCAGGAAGGCCTCCATCTCGGCGTCGTTCTTCAGGTAGCGCGAGGACTTGCCCTTGGTCGCCTTATAGAGCGGCGGCTGGGCGATATAGAGATAGCCGCGCTCCAGCACCTCCGGCATCTGGCGATAGAAGAAGGTGAGCAGAAGCGTGCGGATATGCGCGCCGTCGACGTCGGCGTCGGTCATCACCACGATGCGGTGATAGCGGATCTTCTCGATGTCGAAATCGTCGCGGCCGATGCCGGCGCCGAGCGCGGTGATCAGGGTGCCGATCTGTTCGGAGCCCAGCATCTTGTCGAAACGAGCGCGCTCGACATTGAGGATCTTGCCCCTGAGCGGCAGCACGGCCTGGTTTTCGCGGTTGCGCGCCTGTTTCGCCGAACCGCCGGCGGAATCGCCTTCGACCAGGAAGATTTCCGACTTGGCCGGATCGCGCTCCTGGCAGTCGGCCAGCTTGCCGGGCAGGGACGATATATCCAGCGCCGACTTGCGCCGGGTCAGCTCGCGGGCCTTGCGCGCGGCCTCGCGGGCCGCGGCCGCCTCGAAGATCTTCTGCACGATGGCGCGAGCCTCGGCCGGATGCTCCTCGAACCAGGTAGAAATGCCGTCGCTGACCAGGCCCTCGACCGCCGGACGCACCTCCGAGGAGACCAGCTTGTCCTTGGTCTGGGAGGAGAATTTCGGATCGGGCACCTTGACCGACAGCACGCAGGTCAGGCCTTCGCGCGCATCCTCGCCGGTGACGCCGATCTTCTCGCGCTTGGCGACGCCCGAGCTCTCGGCATAGGCGGTGATCACCCGGGTCAGGGCGGCGCGGAAGGCGGAAAGGTGCGTGCCCCCATCCCGCTGCGGGATGTTGTTGGTGAAGCACAGCATGGTCTCGTGGTAGCCGTCGTTCCACCACATGGCCATGTCGATCTCGACCTTCTCGCGCTGGCCGCGCACCACGATGGGCGTCGGGATCAGCGCGGTCTTGGCCTTGTCAAGGTGGCGCACGAAGGCCTCGACGCCGCCGTCATAGTGCAGCACCTCCTCGAAGGGCTCGGCGTCGCGCAGGTCCTTGAACACGATCGAGACCCCCGAGTTCAGGAAGGCCAGTTCGCGCAGGCGGTGCTCCAGCGTCTTGCGGTCGAAATCGACGGTCGCGAAGGTGGTGAGCGATGGCTGGAAGGTCACCTGGGTCCCGGTCAGGAACTCGCCATTCTCGCGCCGGGGCGCATCGCCGGTGACCACCAGGGGCGAGACCGCGTCGCCGCGCTCGAAGCGCATCTCG
>DASYAQ010000229.1:0-1641 GCA_036501225.1 Caulobacteraceae bacterium
TCGGGACGGCGGTCGGGGACTAGAGCGGGCGGGCCCGCGGAACCGTGCGAAGCGGTCTGGGCCTCCGAATCCGAGCCAGGCCTTGGATCACCTCTGTTCGGACCCTGCGCATCGACGCTAGAGTTCGCGCGTTGAACATCCGAGACCGTTCACGCCGGGAGGTTTTAAAATGCGCAAACAACTCATGGCGGTCGCCCTGGCCGCCGTCGCCGTCGGGTTCGTCGGCGGCCCCGCTCTCGCCCAGGGCCAGAGCTGCCTCTACGCCAACCAATGGACCAGTTGGAAAGCCCCCGACGACCACACCATCTATCTGAACGTCGGCAACCGGGTCTTTCGCCTGGATATCGGCGGTTCGTGTCCGACGCTGCGCCAGGGCGCGACCCTGATCACCCATAGCCACAGCGCCCAGCTCTGTTCGGCGATCGACTGGGACCTGCGGGTGCGCAGCGGCGGCATGACCACGGGCTGCATCGTCAGCAACATGACCCAGCTGACCCCCGACCAGATCGCCGCCCTGCCGAAAGACGCCCGACCCTGAAAACGCCCGGCTTAACCAAGCCGGTTGCCGGATCGTTTACCGAGCCGCTCTAGCTTGTGCGCATCAACCGGATCGCCGCCGCAACCCGTCGGGGGGAGCCATGAGCGCCTTCATCGAGATCGCCAGGCGCGCCAAGCGGGACCATGAGGCGCGTCTGGACCTGGCCAGGGCTCACGCCCAGCACGAGCGCCTGTTGCGGGAACAGGCCTTCGCCAGGGCCGTGGCGGCGCTTCGGGCGACCATCGTCCCGGTGCTGCACAAGGCCAGGGCCGAACTGGCCACCGACGGCATTCCCCTTGTGATCGAGGACAACTTCCACACCTGCGCGCACGGCCGCGCGGCGGAGGTCTCGATTCGCATCGTCGGCCCGGAGATTCCGTCGAGGCACTCCGGCCGCGTCACCCCGGAATCCGCCCCGGCCTTCTTCTCACACGACGGCGCGCAGCTGAGTTTCGCCATGGGCCGGCGCGGCGCGCAGCTGGCCGACAATGTCCGGCCGGTGCTTGGCGAGCCGACCTCGGTGATCGAGCACGCCATCGCCCAGGCGGCGGCGAGCTATTTCGCGGACATCGAGGCGGCGGCCCGCCCCGAGATCCCTGGACGCGGCGGCTAGACCTCGGCAGACGACGCGCGTCCGGCCCAGGCGCAGGACCAGGCGGCTCCCCATTATGGGTAGCTTGGTCGCGCCCGGTTGAACCATCGTTGTTCAAATCAGGCTAGGCATGGTCGCGCAGACACGCGGGGCTCGCCGTGGATCGTTCACTCTCGGAGAAGGCCGCCGAAGCCCTCAAGCAGGCGCTGGCGACGTCCAGCCGCCATGATCGGGCGCTGTTGATGGAAGAAGCCCTGAGCCTCCACCGCCGGGCCGTCGAGGCCAAGGACGAGAAGCAGGCAGGCGGCGGTCCTATCGCCTCCGCCGACTGATCGGCCGCGAGACTTTTCGCGCGGTCGTATGGCCGCGACGGGCGCGGCGCGCGGATTAGCAATCGCTCAACCATACCGGTGTATGAGACGGCCATGATGGCCGCGAGCGCGAGACCAGACTCTCTTGAGGTTGCGAGCAATCCGGGCGCGGATCGCGGGCCGGCGTCTGCGGTCCAGAC
>DASYAQ010000230.1:0-2603 GCA_036501225.1 Caulobacteraceae bacterium
GCCGGCCGGCTGGGCGGCGACCAGGGCGGAGTCCACCGCCTTGCGGTTCAGCCGCTGCTGCAGGTCGCCGAACGGCGCCACGCGGCCATTGCGCAGCACCAGCAGTTCGCCGTCGACGGCGCCCTCGAAGTTCAGCGCCTCCAGCACGTCCGGGAAGGCGCCGGAGATGTCGTCGCCGGTGCGGCTGTAGAGCCGCCGCACGCCGCTCTCGTTCACCGCCTGGATGCGGATGCCGTCCCACTTCCACTCGGCGGCATAGTCGGCCGGGTCCAGCCTGGCGAAGTCGCTGGCCTCATCGATCGCCTGGGCCAGCATCACCGGGCGGAAACGGCCGTGGGCGTCGGCGCTGGGCCGCTCGCTCCGGTGCTCCAGCCAGGCGAACAGGTCGTCGTAAGGCGGGGTCAGGCCATGCCAGACCTCCTCGACATCGGCCACGGCCACGTCGCCCATGTCCGCCGCCGCCTGTTTGGCCAACCTGGCCGAGACGCCGACGCGCATCCCGCCGGTGAGCAGCTTGAGCAGCGCCCAGCGGCCGTCCGCGTCCAGCGCGTCGAGCCAACCCTCGATCAGCTGTTGCACCTCGCGCCGGGAGGCGGTGCGCAGGGCGTCGACCACCTCGGACAGGCCCGGCTCGCGGTTGGCGCCCGGCCTGGCCGGCCAGACCAGGGCGACGGTCTCGGCCAGGTCGCCGACATAGTCGTAGGACCAGCGGAACAGGTCGGCGTCCATCCGCGCCTCGACCGCCTTCCTGATGAAGCCCGGCTTTGCCGCGTCGAACCGGAGTTCGCCGGTCAGCGCCGCCAGCGCCCAGCCGCGCTCCGGGTCCGGGGCCTCGGCCAGATAGTCGCGCACCAGCACCAGCTTGGCGTTCCGCGAGCGGGTGAAGGAAAGCCGGTCGAGCAGATTGGCGAAGGCGCGCATGCGAGTCTGGCCGGAGCCTCAGTTATCGGCGGCGCGCTCGTCGAACCGCTGTCTCGCGGCCTGGATCTGCGGCTGCTGTTCGCGCGCCCACTTGCCCAGCGCCTCGACCGGAACCCACAGCGAGCGGCCCAGTTCAGTCAGCTCGTAATCGACCCGCGGCGGAATGGTCGGAAAGACGGTGCGCGTCACCAGGCCGTCGCGCTCCAGCCCCCTGAGCGTCAGGGTCAGCATGCGCTGGGAAATGCCGCCGACCATGCGCTTGATCTCGTTGAAGCGGCGCGGGCCGTCGCCCAGCAGGCTGACGATCAGCACGCTCCACTTGTCGCCGACGCGGGCCAGCACCTGGCTGACCGCGCGGCAGTCGGAGTTGGCGTGGTCGAGGCGGGGGACAGTCACTTGCGTGTGCTCGGGTACCAAGATTGTGCCTTCTTGCGGGTTTGCAGCGGTCACTCATATAGCTCTGGTCACAAATCTATACCAGAGGTCACCATCATGAAACTCCTCCATGTCGACGCCAGCGTCCTTGGCCCCAACTCGGTCAGCCGGCAGGTCTCTGCCGCCATCGTCGAGCGGCTGCGGGCGGCGACGCCCAACCTCGAAATCACCGACCGCGACCTCGCGGCCGAGCCCCTATCGCACCTGTCCGGCGAGCATCTCGCCGCCGCCAACGGCGCCGGACCCGGCTCGGCCACGGTGCAGACCGACCTGGCCGCCGGCCAGGCGGCGCTGGACGAGTTCCTCGCCGCCGATATCGTGGTCATCGGCGCGCCGATGTACAACTTCACCATCCCGACCCAGCTCAAGGCCTGGATCGACCGCATCCTGATCGCCGGCAAGACCTTCCGCTATGGAGCGAACGGGGCCGAGGGCCTGGCCGGCGACAAGCGGGTGATCATCGCCATCTCGCGCGGCGGCTTCTATGGCCCCGGCGCCCCGGCCGAGGCGGCGGAGCACCTGGAGACCTACCTGCGCACGGTCTTTGGCTTCATCGGCGTCACCAACCTGGAATTCATCGTCGCCGAGGGCATCCAGGTCGGGCCGGAACATCGCGAAAAGGCCATTGTCGGCGCGCTGGAGCGGGCGACCCAGCTTCAGGCGGCCTGATCACGACAAGGTGTCGCGGCCGTCACTTGGCCAGGTTTATACGTTCGTTTAAAACGTTCGTACGAACCTAAGGGCGATGGGATGGCCGCGACCACGCCGGAGGGGTTTTCGCCCCACATACGCAAAAGCCCGCTGACCGATCCCTGGGAGCCGCTTTTCGCGCGCAGGCTGGCCGATCGCACGGTGCTCGGCCTGACCGTTGGGACGCCACACACCAATTCCCGCGGCTTCCTGCACGGCGGCCTGATCGCCGCCTTGGCCGACAACGCCATGGGCCTGTCATGCGGCGTGGTGTTGGCCCGCGACGGCCTGCCCGCCAGCGGCCTCGTCACCATTTCGCTGGGGGTCGACTATGTCGGCAAGGCCGAAATCGGCCAGTGGCTCGCCTTCGAAACCACCTACGTCCGCCCCGGCCGCACCATCTGCTTCGCCGAAGCCGAGATCACCGCCGACGGCGAAATGGTGGCGCGAGCGAGGGCGACCTTTAGAGTGCTGGCGGCGGCAGGTTAGATCGCGACCGCATGAAAATAACGCTCATCCCCGCGAAGGTGGGGACCCAGGTTTTTTACCGCCAAGGA
>DASYAQ010000231.1:0-1593 GCA_036501225.1 Caulobacteraceae bacterium
CTGCGACGAATACGGCCTCTATGTGATCGACGAGGCCAATCTGGAGAGCCACGCCTTCCTGCACGACCTCTGCCGCGAGCCGCGCTACGCCGCCCAGTTCGTCGAGCGCGGTTTGCGCATGGTCGAGCGCGACAAGAACCACGCCTGCGTCATCGCCTGGTCGCTGGGCAACGAGAGCGGCTATGGGCCCAACCACGACGCCATGGCCGGCGTCCTCCGCGGCCTCGATCCGTCGCGGCCGCTGCACTACGAGGGCGCGACCTGGGCCTGGGACGAGACCTACACCCCGATCCCGCCGGGCCTGCTGAGCGACCCCGCCAGCCGCTCGGGCAAGCGGGCAAGCGACCTGATCTGCCCGATGTATCCGTCGATCGAGGCCCTGGTGCGCTGGGTCGAGGCTGACGACCCGGCCGACCGGCGGCCGATGATCCTCTGCGAATATTCCCACGCCATGGGCAATTCCAACGGCAGCCTCGGCGACTATTGGGATGCCTTCGTAGCCCATCACGGCCTGCAGGGCGGCTTCATCTGGGAGTGGTGCGATCACGGCATTCTCAAGCATACGGAGGGCGGGCGGCCGTATTTCGCCTATGGCGGCGATTTCGGCGATGCGCCGAACGACCTGAACTTCTGCTGCGACGGCATCGTCGGCGCCGACCGGGCGCCGCATCCGGGCCTGTGGGAATTCAAGACCCTGGTCCAGCCGGCGGCCGCTCGATGGGTCGATGCCGAGGCGGGCCAAGTGGAAATCCGCAACCGACGAGACTTCACCTCGCTTTCCGACCTGACCGGCCGCTGGAGCCTGGAGATCGATGGCGATGTCGTCGCCGAGGGCCGCCTGCCGCCGCTGGATATCGCGCCGGGCGAGGCCGAGGTGGTCACCGTCGATCTGCCGCGCCCGGCCCTGCAGGCCGACCAGGAAGCCTTCCTGACCCTCCGCTTCACCCTGACCGAGGCCGCGGCCTATGCTCCGGCCGGCCACGAAGTCGCCTGGGCGCAGCTGCCCGTGGCCTTGCCGAAGGCCGCGCCGGCGCCCCGGGCCCCGACCCGTGTCGCGCCCCTGGCCCTGGACAAGGCCGATGGCCGGGTCCGCGTCTCGGGTGGGGTGTTCGACCTGAGCTTCTCAGCTGAACGCGGCCTGGAGCAGATGAGCTGGCGCGGCCATCCGGTCATCGCCGCGGGCCCCCAGCTGCAGATCTGGCGCGGCGCCACCGACAATGACGGCATCAAGGGCCTGCCGAAACGCCGCAACAACACGCTCGGCCACTGGCTCGAGGCGGGCCTAGACCAGCTGGCCGTCGGTCCGGCCGGGATCGAGGCCGCGGAGGCGGACGGGATCGTGTCGGTCCGCCTCGAGCAGACCGCCGCCTGCGCGGCGTCGGCAACCGCGGTCGTCTTCCGCCACGCCTATCGCATCCATGCGGATGGCCGCATCGCCGTGGACTGCGCCTTCGCTGTCGATCGCCGCCTGGTCGACCTGCCCAGGCTCGGCGTGACCATGATCCTGCCGGATGAATTCGAGGCGCTGGAATGGTTCGGGCGCGGGCCGCTGGAGAGCTATTCCGACCGCAACCGCGCCGCCTGGGTCGGGCG
>DASYAQ010000232.1:0-1707 GCA_036501225.1 Caulobacteraceae bacterium
CAGAGCATGCGGCGCGGGGCGGCCGACTAAGGCGCGAAAGCCTGGCCGGGCCGGAACCGGACAGGCGCTGAGCGATTTCGATTCCAAGAGCCGCGTGCAAACCAACGCGGCGGGGAACGGAAAGGAACGTTCAGATGTCCATTATCGCTTGGCTCGTCGTCGGCCTGGTGGCCGGCTGGATCGGCAGCATGATCGTCAATCGCGGCGGCGAAGGCCCGCTGCTCGACATCGTGCTGGGCGTAGTCGGCGCCTTCGTCGGCGGGTTTCTGTTCAACATGCTGGGGCATGGCGGCGTCACCGGCATCAATCTCTACAGCATCTTCGTGGCCGTGGTCGGCTCGATCGTGGTGCTGGTGATCTACCACGCCCTCTTCCGCCGCCGCGTCCTTTAGGATTGCGCCGTCAGCCATATCGCCGGACCGGCGGGCGAGCTTCGCTCCCCGGCTCCGGCGATTTTTCTGCGCCCGGGACTCGATGGGATTGAAGCGCGCCGAACAGCGGCGCCCCGCTCAACGGTCGTCGTCGCCGTAGAAATCGGGATCGCCGCGCGGCGCGTCGCCCGGCGGCGGAAGCTGATCGTCGGGGATCCGGTCGTCCGCACCCGGCTCGTCGCGCGGACCGGCCGCCGGAGGCTCGGGCGCCTGATCGGCCGATTCGTCGGAGTCCAGGGTGGCGTCGATCATCCGGGGCGCCGGAGTCTCCGCCTCGGCGGCCACGGCGTTCGTCGACTGTTTCGGCGCCGCCGGCAGGCGCGGCGCGCTCGGCGCCGCGACGGAATGAGGCGCGAGCGCCAGCTGAATGTGGATGCCCCATGCATCGCCAACGGCCCGCTGGCGAAAGGCGATGGGCTGAGCGGCGAGCCGGGTCTCTTGGCGGGAACGCTCGGACAGCCGCGCCAGATCAGTAACGGCAAGCTCAACGCCAAGCAAGGCCGATATAAGGCAACCAAGCGCTGCTATTATGTTGTTGTTTATGAGATTTCGCACAATATAACAACGAACGGATCAGCATACCGTTCACGGCGTAGCTGCGGTTTCTGCGCGAGCAGGCCGCGGCCTGCGCCTCAGGCGCGATCGTGCGCCAGTTCGAGCTCGAGCAGGGGCACGTATTGCTGGCCGCCATGCATGTCGCGCTCGCCCGCGCCGCCTTGCGGGCGGCCGCGCGGGAAGGAGAGCTTGACCACGTTCAGGCTGTCGACCTCGAAACGCCGGACATACTGGCCCTCGACGCCGTACACGTCCGCGATGGCGGCGGCCCCGATGGCCGGATCGCGCCGATAGCGCGCATAGGCGTCCGGACCGTCGAAGAAGAGGTCGACGGTGATCCAGAACGGGCCGGCGTTCTTCGAGCGGATGGCGCGGCAAACCTCCTTCAGCTTGGGCATGGGGTTTAAGCCTCCTCCAGGACGACATTCACCCAGCGGGTCCGCACCAGCTCAAACGGCGTCGTGGTCTGGACCACATGGTTGAGATGGAATTCGAACACCTGGCCCCGCTCGATCTCGGCCGGCGAGAAGGGGAAGGCGTAGCTGGGCAGCTCGCGGCCTTCGCTCGCCGGGAAGTGGAAGAAATTCGGGTTGCAGATCTTCGCCGTCTCGGTCGCCATGGCCTGGCTGGGCGCGGTGGCGACGAACAGCAGGCCGATCTCGCGTGGGGCCGCGGCGCCCGCGCCTGGGCGGCGGCCCGAAACCGCGTTCCAGCCATAGGG
>DASYAQ010000233.1:0-2114 GCA_036501225.1 Caulobacteraceae bacterium
TACAGCTAACAGTAATTAAGTCGGGTCTTGGCGCAAAATATTTGGCCGAGCCTGACGCTATGATGTCAGTGCTTAAGGCAGCCCTACCCCATCAATCAGAATTCATTGATAAATATAAGTCGAGCTCATTTCCATTTCTCGTGGATGAGTTGGGAGAGAAGTTACTCTCTTTGTTATCGACCGCATTGGAAAAGCCTGGAACAGAGACTGATGCCGTTGGACAAGCCGCTGAGATAATTGCAGCAGTTAAGGCGTCTCAGCCGCGCGATATCAACTTGGATGCAACCGTAAAACACGGTTAGCACGCCGAACACGCCGTTGTGTCAAGCCATCCGGGCCCGCTATACGGCTCCGCTTTCCCGCATCGCCGCGACCTCGCCTTCGCTATAGCCGACCGACATCAGCACCGTGTCTGTGTCTTCCGGCAGCACCGGCGCGACGCAGCGGATGGCCTTGTCGACGCCGCGGAGGTTCAGGGGCGAGGCGACCATGTGGGTGCGGCCGAGGCGCGGGTGATCGACGGCTGCGGCCATGCCCAGGTGTTTGACCTGCGGGTCGGCGAAAGCCTGGTCGATGCTGTAGATCGGACCGCAGGGGATGCCGACGCCTTCCAGCAGCTCGACCCAATGGGCGCTCGGCTTCCGCGCCGTGTCCTCGGCGATGGCGGCGTTGATGTCGGCCCGCGCCCGCGACCGGCGGCCAGAAGAGCGCCAGTCGGCGTTTTCCAGCCAGTCGGGGTGGCCCATGGCCTCGCACAGCACCCGCCACTGCTTCGGCGAGGAGGCGGCGATGTTGATATAGCCGTCGGCGGTCGGATAGGCGCTGGAGGGCGCGATGGTCGGGTGGTCGTTGCCGGACTGGCCGGCCACTTCGCCGGCCATCAGCCAGCGCGAGGCCTGGAAATCCAGCATGAACAGCTGGCTCTCGAGCAGCGAGGTGTGGACGTAGCGCCCTTCGCCGGTCCGCTCGCGCTGGAAGAGCGCCATCATGATCCCCAGCGCCAGCAGCGTTCCGGCGGTCATGTCGGAGACGGCGATGCCGACGCGCATCGGGCCGCGGCCGGGCTCGCCGGTGATCGACATCAGCCCGCCCATGCCCTGGGCGATCTGGTCGACCCCGGCGCGCTTGCCGTAGGGCCCATCCTGGCCGAAGCCGCTGATGGAGCCATAGACCAGGCGCGGATTGACCGGTTTCAGGTCGTCATAGGAGACCTTCAGCCGATGCTTCACGTCCGGCCGCATGTTCTCCACCACCACGTCGGCCCTGCGCACCAGGCGCAGGAAGGCGGCGTGGCCCGCCTCCGACTTCAGGTTGAGGCTGATCACCCGCTTGTTGCGATGCAGATTCTGGTAGTCGAACCCGTCGCGAGACCCGGTCAGGTCCTCGGGTCCGGCCGGCGGCTGCACGGCGATGACGTCGGCGCCCCAGTCGGCCATGTGGCGCACGCAGGTCGGTCCGGCCCGCGCCAAGGTCAGGTCCAGCACCATCAGGCCGGCAAGCGGCTTGTCCTCGATGCGCATGGCTCGTCTCCCCGTCGCTACCCAATCCCGCAGACGCGGCGTTCGTCAACCCTGGCTCAGGGTCGCACGCCGCGCCTTGACGCCAGCGCCCGGCCGGCCAAGGTTGCGCGCCATGCCGATCCGCAAACCGATCCTCGCCCTGCTCGCCGCCGGCCTCGCCCTGGCGCCCATGGCGACCGCCTCGGCGCAACCGGTGGTCGTCGAGCTGTTCCAGAGCCAGGGCTGTTCGTCCTGTCCGCCGGCGGACGCCAACCTGAACGCCATCGCCGATCGCCCGGACGTCCTGGCGCTCAGCTTCGCGGTCACCTACTGGGACAATCTCGGCTGGAAGGACACCTTCGCCAGCCCGCGGTTCACCGCGCGGCAGTACGCCTATGCGCGCGGCCTTGGCCATCCGAACGTCGCCACGCCGCAGATCGTCGTCAACGGGCGCCACGACCTGGTCGGCAATGACCGGCGCGAGCTGGACGCGGCCATCCATGCGGCCGGCCAGCCGGCGGGGACGTCGCTGGCGATCACGGCTGGGGCGGTCTCGATCGCCGCCGGTTCGGCTCCGGCCCGGGGCGCCGATGTCTGGCTGGTGCGCTACGATCC
>DASYAQ010000234.1:0-1515 GCA_036501225.1 Caulobacteraceae bacterium
CATGTTGCGGTCCACGGCCAGCCCGGCGTGCGAGTGGGTGTTGAGCAGGGCGAAGCCGGCCAGCTTGCCGCGCCGGCGGATGAGCAGTGGGATGCGCGCGGCTTCGCGCCAATAGGCCTCCATGTACTGGTAGCGTCCGAAGGTCGCGTCCGCGCCCAGGTCGAAATCGTCGCTGTCGGGCGGTCCCATCTCCGAGAAATCGTAGATGTAATATTGGAACATAGCCTCGATCAGCGGGCGTTCCGCCTCGCTCGCCGGCCTGATTTCGATGTCGTTCGCGTCGGCCGGCATGGGAGCCCCTCCGGCACGGTTCATAGCCGATCGACGCCATATTGGGTGCGGAAATGGAGGCGCCGGCTTCGACGCTAGTGTGGCGATTTAGAAATTCGCCAGCGCCTTGTGGCGAGCTCGGAGCGAATTTCTGAATCTCCAGCCACACTAGAAACGTTTGATTTCTACTATGCTTTTTGGATTTGAAGTTCGCACAGAGGTTAACCCAACACACGGGCGAACTTCAAATCCAGCACACTAGGGTTCTGATCGTGCAAGATGACCACGAAGCCGTCGCCAGGGAGGAACGCACAAATGACCGACGTCGTTAAAATCGCCGATAAGGGCCATGTCAGGACCATCACGCTCAACCGGCCGGACAAGAAGAACGCGCTCTCCAACGAACTGGCCTGGGGCGTGGTCGCCGCGGTCGAGGAGGCGGCAAGGATAGACGACGTCTGGGTGGTCGCCATCACCGGCAGCGGCGACAGCTTCTGCGCCGGGCTGGACCTGTCGGGCGGCGAACGCTTCCACCCCTACACGCCGCAGTCGGCGCAACTGGACGACATCTCCTGGGTCGGGCAGTTCCTGCTGGCCATCCGCAAGCGCTGCGACAAGCCGGTGGTCGGCGGCATCAACGGCGTTGCGGTCGGCGCGGGGCTCGGGCTGGCCATGGCCACCGACGTGCGGCTGGTGGCCAGGAGCGCGCGGCTGATGGCCGGCTATACCCGCATCGGCGGCTCGCCCGACGCCGGCCTGACCATCACCCTGCCGCAGGCCATGGGCTATGAGCGGGCCATGCGCTTCATGATGGAGAACCGCACCGCCTCGGGCGCGGAAGCCGTCGAATGGGGCATGGCCGGCGAGGTGGTCGACGACGCCGAGTTCACCGAGCGGCTGGAGGCCTACTGCCAGCAACTCACCGAGTGGTCGCCGATCACGCTGCGGCTGCTGAAGCGCGGCATGGTCCGGTCGACCGAGGGCGTCGATATGGAACAGCAGCTGCGCTACGAGGTCGGCAATATCCGCATGGCCTTCGCCAGCGACGACGCCAAGGAGGCCCGCAAGGCCTTCTTCGAGAAGCGCAAACCGGTGTTTGTGGGCAAGTGACGCCCTTCGCTGTCCGCCAGCGACTTTCCCCCGGCGCGGAGATTCCACGGCATCGCCACACGGCGCCCTATGCCGCGATCGTGCTGGCGGGCGGATACGAGGAGGCGGGGGATAATGGCCGGATCCAGGCCGGGC
>DASYAQ010000235.1:0-1794 GCA_036501225.1 Caulobacteraceae bacterium
CTCCATCCTCGATCCGGATTCCGGCAACACCTTTTCGGCGGAGTGGACCGAAAGCGCCGACGGCAAGACCCTGACCGTGCGCGGCTACATGGGCATCGAGGCGCTCGGCCGCACCCAGATCTGGCTGCGGCGCAAGTAGGCGCTAAAATCCACGCATCTCGGCGAAGACCTCGAAATCGTCGCGGCGGGTGCGCCAGCCGTTGATCGGCGCGGTCTCGTCGCGATAGCCCAGGGCCATGCCGGAAAACAGGATGTGGTCGTCGGCCAGGCCGATGAGGTCGCCGGCGGTCTTCGGGACCCGGGCCCAGAACTCCTGCGGACAGGTGTCCAGGCCGCGCTCGACCGCCAGCAGCATCACCGTCTGCATGTACATGCCGACGTCGGACCATTGCGGCGGGCCAAGCCTGCGCTCCAGCGAGAAGAACAGGCCGACCGGCGCGCCGAAGAAGTTCACATTGTTGGCCAGTTGGCGCAGGCGGGCCGGCCGGTCCTCGCGCGGGATGTTGATGGAGGCGTAGAGGTCCTCGCCGCACTGGAAACGGCGGGTGCGGAACGGCTCCCACAGATTGGCCGGATAGACGTCGTATTCCGGCTCCTCGCCGCCGGCGGCCATCTTGGCGGCGGCCAGGGTCTTCAGCTCAGCCAGCGGCGCTCCGGCCAGGGCGTGGACGCGCCAGGGCTGCAGATTGCCGCCGGAGGGGGCGCGCTTGGCGATTTCCAGGATCTCGCGCACCAGGGCGCCGGGCACCGGGTCGGCCTTGAAGGCCCTGACCGAGATTCGCCGCTCGACGGCTTCGGTTACGTTCATGCGATCAGGCTCCAAGAGGCGGGCGACAGCCGGCCTCAGCCTCGTTAGCATCGCGCCTCAAGGTCAAGGCAAGAGGTCGTATGCCGCGCGATACCGCTAGCGAAAGGTCGAAACCCAGGGGACGCCTCAGGGCGCCGCGGCGAAGTCGACCAGCGGCGCGGCGCGGCTTCTGGCGCTTTGTCGGGCGGCTGATGCTGATTGTGGTCGCCGTGGTGGCAGTCGTGCCGCCGGTCAGCGTCGTCGTCTATCGCGTCGTGCCGCCGCCGATCACCATCCTGATGATCACCCGGCTGATCCAGGGCCAGGGGATGGACTACCGGTGGCGGTCGTTGCGCGACATGTCGCCGGCCCTGCCGGCCGCCGCGGTCGCCTCGGAGGATTCGCTGTTCTGCTCGAACCACGGCTTCGATTTCGACGCCATCGAGCGGGCGATGAAGCACAATGAGCGACGCCCGAACCGCATCCGCGGCGGCTCGACCATCAGCCAGCAGACCGCCAAGAACGTCTTCCTCTGGCCCGGCCGCGACTATGTGCGCAAGGCCGTCGAGGCCTGGTACACGGTGCTGATCGAGGCGATCTGGGGCAAGCCGCGGATCATGGAGGTGTATCTGAACGTCATCGAGTTCGGCCCCGGCATCTACGGGGCCGAGGCCGCCAGCCAGCGCTTCTTCCACAAACCCGCCTCGAGGCTGTCGGCGGCGGAGGCGGCGCGCCTCATCGCCGTGCTGCCCCGACCGTTGAAATACTCGGTCGACGAGCCCGGCCACTACGTCGTGCGCCGCAGCGGCCATATCGACAGGGCCATGGGTACGATCCGCAATGACGGCCTGGCCGACTGCGTGCGGCGGTAGCTTGATCGGCCGTCCCCTCGGCCCCACCTTGCCTGAAGGCGTCAACAGGCGTATCTGGCGCGGCTCTGCGAAAATCAGGAGAATTCCGATGGGTTACCGGGTAGCCGTCGTCGGCGCCACGGGCAATGTGGGCCG
>DASYAQ010000236.1:0-1511 GCA_036501225.1 Caulobacteraceae bacterium
CTTGGCGGTAAAAAACCTGGGTCCCCACCTTCGCGGGGATGAGCGTTATTTTCATGCGGTCGCGATCTAACCTGCCGCCGCCAGCACTCTAAAGGTCGCCCTCGCTCGCGCCACCATTTCGCCGTCGGCGGTGACCTCGGCTTCGGCGAAGCAGATGGTGCGGCCGGGTCGGACGAAGGTGGTTTCGAAGGCCAGCCACTGGCCGATCTCGGCCTTGCCGACATAGTCGACGCCCAGCGAGATGGTGACCAGGCCGTTGGCGGGCAGGCCGTCGCGGGCCAGCACAACGCCGCAGGACAGGCCCATGGCGTTGTCGGCCAGGGCGGCGATCAGGCCGCCGTGCAGGAAGCCCCTGGAATTGGTGTGGGCGACCGCGACGACCAGGCCGAGCACGGTGCGGTCGGCCAGCTTGCGCGCATAGAGCGGCTCCCAGGGGTCGGTCAGCGGGCTTTTGCGGGTGTGACGGGCGAACCCGTCGGGCAAGGTCGCGGCCATCTCAATTCCCCTCGATTCGTACAGACGTTTTAAACGAATGACCGCGGCGATTGTCCGAAGCCTAGAGCGCGTTGCGCAAAAGTGGATGCCGGTTTTGCGATAACAACGCGCTCAAGCCTCTGAATTTAGAGCACGATTCAGAGATCAGGCGATTCCGCCTGATCTCATCGTGCTCTAGGCGGCCTGCAGCTGGGTCGCCCGTTCGAGCGCGCCGACCAGCGCCTTTTCGCGATGCTCCGGCCCGATCTGCACGCCCTCGGCGACGATGAATTCGAGGTTGGTGACGCCGATGAAGCCGAACACCGTGCGCAGATAGGTCTCCAGGTGCTCGGCCGCCTCCGCCGGCGCGCCCGGGCCGTAGAAGCCGCCGCGCGAGATGGCGATGATCACCCGCTTGTCGCCGGCCAGGCCCTCGGCCCCGTTCGCTCCATAGCGGAAGGTCTTGCCGGCGATCAGGATGCGGTCGATCCAGGCCTTCAGCTGGGTCGGGATGGTGAAGTTGTACATCGGCGCGCCGATGACCACGATGTCGGCGGCGAGGAATTCGTCCAGCGCCGCCTGGCCGGCGGCCAGGTCGGTCTGCACCGTGGCCGAGCCGGGTCCGGCGCCGTTGGCGGCGGCGAGATGCTCGCCGGACAGGTGCGACAGGGGCTCGGCCGCGAGGTCGCGGTCGGTGATTTCGAGGTTGGGCGTCGCCGCCCGCAGCCGCTCGACGATGGCGGCAGAGACCTGCCGGCTGACCGAGTTGGGGCCAAGGACGCTGGCATCGACATGGAGGAGTTTCATGATGGTGACCTCTGGTATAGATTTGTGACCAGAGCTATATGAGTGACCGCTGCAAACCCACAAGAAGGCACAATCTTGGTACCCGAGCACACGCAAGTGACTGTCCCCCACCTCGACCACGCCAGCTCCGACTGCCGGGCGGTCAGCCAGGTGCTGGCCCGCGTCGGCGACAAGTGGAGCGTGCTGATCGTCAGCCTGCTGGGCGACGGCCCGCGCCGCTTCAACGAGAT
>DASYAQ010000237.1:0-5632 GCA_036501225.1 Caulobacteraceae bacterium
GACGCCGGCAAGCTGCGCGCCGAGGGCAAGGACTATGTGGTTCGCGACGGCGACGTCATGAACTTCCGTTTCAACGTTTAATCAGCATCAGGAGTGACGCCATGGGCGAGATGATCAAGGTCAAGTCGACGGCCGGGGACGGCTTCGAATTCGGCGCGCTGCGCGCCGAGCCACAAGGCAGGCGCCGCGGCGGGGTGGTCGTCATCCAGGAGATTTTCGGCATCGACCAATATGTCCGCGCCGATGTCGAGCGCTGGGCCGAGCTCGGATTCGAGGCCCTGGCGCCGTCCATGTACGACCGCACCCATCCCGGCCTCGACGTCGGCCATGACGACGAAGGCATGGCCAAGGCCTTCGTCGCCGTGCGCGAGGCCAAGCCGGAATATGCCCTGGCCGACATCCAGGCCTGCATCGATTACCTGAAGCCGCGCGGGCCGGTGTTCATCGTCGGCTATTGCTATGGCGGCGCCATGGTCTGGCAGGCGGTGGGACGGCTGGACGGCCTCAGCGCCGGCTCCAGCTATTACGGCGGCGGCGTCGCCGGCGCGGCGGACCTGACGCCGAAGGTTCCGGTCATCTGCCATTTCGGCCGCAAGGACGGCCACATCCCCGCCGACGAGGTGAAGGCGAAGCTGGCCGAGGCGCAGCCGCAGGTGCCGGTCTACATCTATGAAAACTCCGGCCACGGCTTCAACAACGACGGCCGGCCGGATTCGGACGAGGCCGACGCCAAACTGGCCCGCAAACGGACGCTGGAGCTGTTCGAGGCCAACGGCGCGGCCTGATCGCCGTGGGCGAGCGCGTCTCGCTGACCAGCGAGGCCGACGGCTTCGTGCTGGACGCCTATCATGTGAGCCCTGAGGACGCGCGCCACGGCGGCCTGGTGCTGATCCAGGAGATCTTCGGGGTCACCGAGCATATCCGCGAACTCTGCGACGGCTTCGCGGCCGACGGCTACGAGGTGATCGCGCCGTCCTTCTTCGATCGCCAGGAGCGCGGCTTCGAAGCCGCGTATGACGCCGACGGCGTCGCCAGGGGGCGGGCCTACTCGGAAGCCGCGGCCTGGGACCAGGTGCAGGGGGACCTGCAGGCGGCGATCACGGCGCTGAAGGGCCCCGTCAACGTGGTCGGCTATTGCTGGGGCGGCGCGGCGGCCTGGCTGGCGGCCTGCCGCTGCGACGGCGTGGCGGCGGCCTCCGGATACTACGGCCGGCGCATTCCCGAACTGATCGCCGAGACGCCGCGCTGCCCGACCATCCTGCACTTCGGCAAGCGCGATCCGAGCATTCCGGCAGCGGTGGTCGAACAGATCCGCGACGCCTTCCCGGATCTGCCGGTCTATGTCTACGACGCCGGCCACGGCTTCGCCTCGGACCGCCGCGCCGACTACAGCCCCGACAGCGCCCGCCTGGCGCGCCTGCGCACCCTGCAGCTCTTCTCGCGCTCGAGCGGGGTGAGGAGCGAGGTCTAGAATAGCCTCTCCGTTCAAGCTGGCCAGGCATTGCCACCGAGTCCCTTCTCCCCCCGCGGGAGAAGGTGGCCGGTCGGAGACCGGTCGGATGAGGGGCCGCGCCGAACTCTCCACGACCGCGGGGAGCCCTCTCAAAACGCCAACGCGGCCCCTCATCCGCCCCTGCCTTCGCAGGGGCACCTTCTCCCGCGAGGGGAGAAGGATCGGAGCGATCGGCTGCCGATTCAGACGACATGGACGGTGCGCCAGGCCTGCGCCCCGGTCTGCAGCACTTCCCGGCGAAGTAGGAACGTTTCGCCGCCGGAAAGCGCGACCAGCAGATCTACAGGGCCGCTCCGATTCAATCGGAGCGAACAGGGCCGTTAGTGGGCGACCTTGCGCCAGATGCGGCGGTAGCTGGCGTAGAGCAGGCCGGTGAAGACGACGAGGTAGATCATCACCGCAAAGCCCAGCTGTTTGCGCTCCGACTGGTGCGGCTCGGACGCCCAGGCCAGGAAGGCGACCACGTCCTTGGCCTCCTGCTCCGGCGTGGCGGCCACGCCATCGTCGAAGGTCACCCGGTTCGGGGTTAGCTGCTGCGGCATGGCGATGAAGCCGCCGACTGGAACCGGGCCGCCGCCATGCCAGAAGGCGGTCATGTCGCCGGGCATGTAGGGGTCGTAGTAGCGGTTGGCCGGCACGGTCATCCCCGCCGGCGCGGCCTTGTAGCCGGTCAGGATCGAATAGACGTACCGGGTCCCGTCCTCGCGCGCCTTGATGATCAGCGACAGGTCGGGCGGCAGGGCGCCGCCGTTGGAGGCGCGGGCGGCCGCCTCATTGGCGAAGGGCGAGACGAAGGCGTCGGCGGCGGTCGCCGGGCGCTTGATCACGTCGCCGGTGTCGGAGTCGATGTCCGCCACCTTGTAGTCCTTCACGATCGCCTTGACGTACGGGTTGTCGTTCGGGTTGGGGTATTTGGGATCGTAGAACGGTCCGCCCGGCTGGCCCAGGTTGCGATAGCTCATCAGGTGCATCGCATGGCAGGACGAACAGACGTCGTGATAGACCTTGTAGCCGCGCTGCAGCTGCTCCTGGTCGAACCGTCCGAACGGCCCCTCGAAGCTCCAGTGCACGTCTTTCGGCGTCGCCTGGGTGGTGGCGGCGACGGAGGCCTGAGCCGCGGCGGCGAAGCCCAAGATCGCCGCGATCGCGAACGCTTTGCGCAGCATCAGGCTTTAACCCTTCTTCTCGGGCGCGGCTGTGGCGCCGGCGGGAACGGAGGCGGGATGGGAGAGGACCGGGGTCGAGATCGATTCCGGCACCGGCAGCGGCGTCTCGAACAGCGGCAGGAACAACATCACCGGGATCAGATAGAGGAAGTAACAGACCGCCCCGAACCGCGAGAGCCAGACGTCGGTATTGATGCCGTAGTCGCCGAGTACGAAGCCGGCGCCGACGCCGGGGATCACCGTGGCGTCCGGCTCATGCGCGCCGCACCAGCCCAGGATCAGGCAGACGATCAGGAACAGGCCCAGGAAGATGCGCGCGGTCGGCCGGTAGCGCATCGAGCGCACCTTGGACCGGTCGAGCCAGGGCAGCACGAAGAGCACGCCGATGGCGCCGAACATGGTCAGCACGCCCAGCAGCTTGTTCGGCACCGCCCGCAGCATGGCGTAGTAGGGCAAGAGGTACCATTCCGGCACGATATGCTGTGGCGTCACCAGCGGGTTGGCCGGGGTGAAGTTCTCCGCGTGCCCCATGCCGTCGGGATTGTAGAAGACGAAGGCGGCGAACAGGATCAGGAACACCCCGATTCCGAAGCCGTCCTTGACCGTGTAATAGGGGTGGAAGGGGACCGTATCGGCCTCGCTCTTCACGTTGACGCCGGTTGGATTGTTGTTGCCGGGCACGTGCAGCGCCCAGATGTGCAGCACCACCACGCCGGCGATGACGAACGGCAGCAGATAGTGCAGCGAGAAGAAGCGGTTCAGCGTCGGGTCGTCGACCGCGAACCCGCCCCAGAGCCAGGTGGTGATCGACGGGCCGATCACCGGCACCGCGCCGAGGATGTTGGTGATGACGGTGGCGCCCCAGAAGCTCATCTGGCCCCAGGGCAGCACGTAGCCGAAGAAGGCGGTGATCACCATCAGCAGGTAGATGATCATGCCGAGCAGCCACAGGACCTCGCGCGGCGCCTTGTAGGAGCCATAGTAGAGGCCGCGGAACATGTGGATATAGACCGCCAGGAACATCATCGAGGCGCCGTTGGCGTGGATGTAGCGGATCAGCCAGCCATAGTTGACGTCGCGCATGATGTGCTCGACCGAGTCGAAGGCGAGCGTGGCGTTGGGCACATAGTGCATCGCCAGGATGACGCCGGTGACGATCTGGGTGACCAGGCAGACGGCCAGGATGCCGCCGAAGGTCCACCAGTAGTTCAGGTTCTTCGGCGTCGGGAAGTCGAGGAGATCCACACTGAACCGGATGATCGGCAGCCGCGTGTCGAGCCAGCGCTCGATGCCCGTCTTGGGCTCGTAGGTCGAATGTCCGCTCATCTCGAATGTCAGCCGATCTTGATCTTGGTGTCGGATTCGAAGGCGTAGTCGGGCAGGAACAGGTTCAGGGGCGCCGGTCCGGCGCGGATGCGGCCCGCGGTATCGTAGACCGAGCCGTGGCAGGGGCAGAGCCAGCCGCCGTAGGGCCCCTGGCCGAAGTTGGGCACGCAGCCCAAGTGGGTGCAGACGCCGATCACCACCAGCCACTGCGGCTTGCCGGGCTTGTGACGCGAGGCGTCGGTGGCCGGGTCGCGCAGACTGGCGTGGTCGTCGGCGACCGCCGCGGCGATCTCCTTCGCGGTCCGATAGCGCACGAAGACCGGCTTGGAGCGCCACTTGACCACCACCTGCTGGCCCTGCTGCACCTTGGTCAGGTCGAATTCGATCGAGGAGAGCGCCAGGGTGTCGCCGGAAGGGTTCATCTGGTCGATGAGCGGCCAGGCGACCGCGGCCACGCCGCCGACCGCGGCGGCGACCGTGGCGATGACGATGAAGTCGCGCCGGCTGGGATCGTCCCCACCGTGATCTTCGGGACTGGCTATGTCGGCCAACTTGAACTCATCCTTCGCTTCGCCGGCCGAACCATGGCGCCCGACCCATCTGACGATCTCGACCTTGCGCAGGCCGCCTGCCACAACACGCGGGCTGCAAGGCTCAAGCAAATCGGGCGCCCGGTCGCCGCCCGATCCTCCCCTGCCCGCGAGTCGCCTCGCCCCGCCAACGTCCTGTGCTGGATCGCTTAGAATGCGCCTCGCTCTTTTTCAACCAGACATTCCGCAAAACCTCGGCGGCGCCATACGACTGAGCGCCTGCCTGGGCGCCGCGCTTGAAATTATCGAACCTTGCGGCTTTCCGCTGTCGGATCGCTCGCTCAAGCGGGCGGCGCTTGACTATGGCGGCCATGCCGAGGTGATCAGGCACGCATCCTGGACGGATTTCCTTAGGCGCGAGGCCCGCAAAGGCGGGCGGCTGGTCCTGTTCACCACCCACGGCGCAAGGCCGTTCACCGATTTCGCCTATCAGCCCGAAGATACCCTGCTGTTCGGCCGCGAGAGCGCCGGGGTTCCCGACCAGGTCCATGCCGCCGCCGACGCCCGTCTGCTCATTCCCATGATGCCCGGCATGCGCTCGCTGAACATGGTGGCCGCCGCCGCCATGGCGCTGGGCGAGGCTTTGCGACAGACGAATGGCTTTCCCGAAAGTCCGGCTAAGAGCTAGGCGGCCTCCTTCCGAAGATCGAAAACCGCGTCCCTTCTCCCCTCGCGGGAGAAGGTGGCCCCCTGGAAGGGGGTCGGATGAGGGGCCGCGCTAGGGCTTGGGGAGTGGCCGATGGGACGCTAGATGGAAGGCGCGGCGCGGCCCCTCATCCGACCGGTCTTCGACCGGCCACCTTCTCCCGCGGGGGGAGAAGGATCGGGTTGTGTCGCCGACCACGACCGCCACCACCAATCGAGCCGCCCATGACCGAAGTTCCCGCCGAGATCGAAGAGCGCCGGACCCGCGCCAAGGCGTGGTTCGAGTCGCTGCGCGACCGCATCGTCGCGGAACTGGAGCGGATCGAGGAGGAAGCGCCCTACGAGCTCTATCCGGAAGAGCCCGGCCAGTTCGACCTGCGCCCCTGGACGCG
>DASYAQ010000238.1:0-14728 GCA_036501225.1 Caulobacteraceae bacterium
AGACGCGCTTGGGATGCGCCTGGGCGTAGGCGAGGCCGAGCACCGAGCCCCAGGAGGCGCCGTTCACCAGCCATCGCTCGATGCCGAGATGCTCGCGCAGAGCCTCGATGTCATGCCGTTGATGCGGAGTGGTGTTGACGCTGAGCTCGACGCCCGGGTCGCTGGCGTGCGGCAGGCTGCGGCCGCAATTGCGCTGGTCGAACAGGACGATCCTGAACGCCCGCGGATCGAACATCCGCCGCGCGCCGGCCGTGCACCCCGATCCCGGTCCGCCATGCAGCACCACCGCCGGTCGGCCGTCCGGATTGCCGCAGACCTCCCAATAGAGGCGCTGCCCGTCGCCCACGTCCAGCATGCCCGTGTCATAGGGTTCGATCTCGGGATACAGGTCCGGCATGGATCTTAGGATAGCCGCCCGATGACCGCCTTGGCCACGGCCTCGGGCGTTGCCCCGATGTCGACGACGATCGCATGCTCGTCCGGCCCCGGCTCCTCCAGGTCGGCGAACTGGCTGGCCAGCAGCTTGGCGGGCCAGAAGTGGCCGGCGCGATGGGCGAGGCGTTCGGCGATCTCGGGTTGCGCGCCGCGCAGATAGACGATGCGCACCTGCGGGCGACCGTCCCGCAAGCGGTCGCGATAGGCCCGCTTCAGCGCCGAGCAGGCGACGACGCCGGGCTGAGCGACCTTGGCGCGGGCGTCGATCCAGTCGCCGATGGCCGCCAGCCAGGGCCCGCGATCGGCGTCGGTGAGCGGAACGCCGCTGCGCATCTTGTCGATATTGGCCTGGGGATGCAGATCGTCGCCATCGACAAAGGGCCAGCCCAGCCGTTCGGCGATCAGCTCGCCCACCGTGGTCTTGCCGGCCCCGGAAACGCCCATAACCACCAGGATGGGTGCTGCGGTCATGCGGGTCCTTTCCAAGTCGTGTCCCGGCGCGTTGACAGAGGCCCCGCCCGCGTCCCACCCTAGCAAGCTAATCACCGATCAGGAGAACGTTGCGATGGCGGGTTGGGCCTATGCGGACATTTGGGAAGAGATCGCCGCCGCCGTACCCGGCCGCCGCGCCCAGGTGCAAGGGCCGCGCGAGCTGAGCTGGGGCGAGTTCGACGCCCGCGCCAACGGCATGGCCCGCTTCCTGCTCGACGCCGGCCTGAAGCGGCAGTCCAAGGTCGCGGCCTTCCTCTATAACGGCTCGGAATATCTCGAGACCTACTACGCCGCCTTCAAGGCCGGGCTGGTCCCGGTCAACACCAACTACCGCTACGGGGTCGAGGAACTCGTCTATCTGTTCGACAATGCCGACGCCGAGGCGGTGGTCTTCCATGCCGCCTTCGCCGAGGTCGCCGGCAAGGTCCGCGCCCACCTGCCCAAGGTGAAGGCCTGGATCGCCGTGGCGCAGCCCGGTCACCCCGTCCCCGACTGGGCCGCGGACTACGAAGCGATCGCGGGCAGGACCGAGGGCCGGGTGATCGCGCCCTGGGGCCGCTCGGGCGACGACATCCTGCTCATGTACACCGGCGGCACCACCGGCATGCCCAAGGGGGTGATGTGGCGCCAGGAGGACCTGTTCATGGTGCTCGGGGGCGGGGCCAATCTGATCGAGGCGTTGGCGCCCCTCAAGACCCCGGCGGAAGCTGGTGAGCGCGCGCTGGCGTCCGAGACCAAGCCGGAATCGGTCCTCAGGCTGGTGCTGACGGCCGCGCCGCTGATGCACGCCACCGCCCAGTTCACCGCGCTCAGCGCGCTGACCGGCGCCGGCGCGATCGCCACCCTGCCGTCGCAACGGCTGAACACGGTCGAGCTGTGGTCGGAGGTCGAGCGGCTGGGGGTCACCGGCGTCACCATCGTCGGCCAGGCCTTCGCCCAGCCAATGCTGCAAACGCTGAACGCCAATCCCGGCCGCTGGGACCTGAGCAAGCTTCGGGTGATCAACTCCTCCGGCACGGTCTGGAGCCACGAGAACAAGCAGGGCCTGTTGAAACACGCGCCGCACATCACCCTGTTCGACAGCCTGGGCTCGTCGGAGGCGGTCGGCATCGGCGGCTCCAACTCCACCGCCGGCCAGGAGGCGGAGACGGCCAGGTTCGCGCTCGGCCCGAACACAGCGGCCTTCACCGAGGACGGTCGCCGCATCGAACCCGGCTCGGGCGAGCGCGGCCTCTTGGCGCTCGCCGGCTTCCTGCCGGTCGGCTACTACAAGGACGCGGAAAAGTCGGCCAAGACCTTCCGCGAGTTCGAGGGCCGGCGCTGGTCGGTGCCTGGCGACTTCGCCACCGTCGAGGCCGACGGATCCCTGACCCTGCTCGGCCGCGGCTCGCAGGTGATCAATACCGGCGGCGAGAAGGTCTTCCCGGAAGAGGTCGAGGAGGCGCTGAAGCGGCACCCGTCGGTCTATGACGCGGTGGTGGTCGGCGTGCCCGACGAGCGGTTCGGCGAGCGCATCTGCGCCGTGGTCGAACTGGCGCCCGGCGCGCCGGCGCCGACGCTGGAGGAGCTGTCCAAAACCGTCCGCGCCCACCTGGCGGACTACAAGGCGCCGCGCGAACTGGTGCTGGCGCCGGTCGCGCGCTCGCCCAACGGCAAGGTGGACTACAAGGCCGCCAAGGCGCTCGCCCTGGAACGGCTGAAGATCACCGCCTGACGGGGCCCCTCGCGGCCCGCGAGCACGCCTTTTCGGGCGAAGGCGTCCTATGATACAGCGTGTCAGGTGAAGCCCGTACGTGCTCCCGTTTCCGGAACCCCGATGACCAAATCCCATCTCTGGCTGGCCGCGCTCGCGGCCGGCGCCCTGGCCTGCGCCGCCCTGCCTGCCGGCGCCCAGTCCGCCGGCGCCCAGCCGGCCAGTCCCGCCGCCGTGTCGGCCACCCTGGCGCCCGCGGCCGCCGACGTCACCGCGCCGAAATACGGCGCCTGGGGCTATGACGAGACCGGCCGCGACGTGACCGCCAATCCAGGGGCCGACTTCTTCCGTTACGCCAACGGGTCCTGGTACGACCATGAGGTGATCCCGGCCGATCGCACGCGGTTCGGCAATTTCGACAAGCTGGTCGTGCTTTCGGAAAGCCGCACCCGGCTGATCATCGAACGGGCCGCGGCCGGCCAACTCACCGATCGCGATGCCTTGAAGGTGGGCGACGCCTACAAGGCCTTCATGGACGAGGCGCGGGTCGAACGGCTGGGCGCCGAGCCGCTGGGGCCCGATCTCGACGCCATTCGCGGCGAGCGCACGCGCGAGGACGTCGCCGCGGTCATGGGCCGGGTGGGCTTCCAGAGCGCCATCTTCGACATGTCCATCGACGCCGATGCCAAGGACCCGCATCGGTATTCGGTCAATATCGATGTCGGCGGCCTCGGCCTGCCGGATCGCGACTATTATCTGAAGCCCGAATTCGCCGAGAAGAAGAAGGACTACCAGGCCTATGTCGCCGGTCTGCTGAAGGCGATCGGCTGGACCGACCCGGAGGCGGCCGCTCAGGCCGTTGTCGAATTCGAAACCCGGCTGGCCGAGGCGGCCTGGCCGCGGGAGGACGAGCGCGACCCGCTCAAGACCTACAACCCCATGGCGGTTTCGGACCTGGGCGCCTACGCGCCGGGCTTCGACTTCAAGGCCTTCCTGGCCAGCGCCGAGCTGGGGTCGGTCGACCGGATCGTGCTCAACGCCAACACCGCCTTCCCGAAGTTCACCGCCATCTATGCCGCGACGCCGGTCGAGACCCTGAAGGCCTGGCAGGCCTTCCACCTGGTCGACACAGCCGCGCCCTATCTGTCGGACCGCTTTGTCCAGGCGCGCTTCGCCTTCCGCAACCATGACCTGGCCGGCCAACCGGAGATCCAGCCGCGTTGGAAACGCGGCGTCGGCTTCGTCAATCGCGCCCTGGGCGAGGCGGTCGGCCGCCTCTATGTGGCGAAGTACTTCACCCCGGACGCCAAGGCCAAGATGGACGCCCTGGTCGGGCATTTGAGGCAGGCGCTGAGCGCGCGTCTGGAGCGGGTGGACTGGATGAGTCCGGAGACCCGGGCCAAGGCGGTGGAGAAGCTCTCCAAGTTCACCGTGAAGATCGGCTATCCGGCGGAATGGCGCGACTATTCGGCGCTGACGATCCGCCCGGACGACCTTTACGGCGACGCCGAGCGGGCCGCGATCTTCGATTGGCAGCGGCGCGTCAAGCGGATGAACGGGCCGGTCGACAAGCTGGAGTGGGGCATGACCCCGCAGACGGTCAACGCCTACTACAACGCCAGCAACAACGAGATCGTCTTCCCGGCCGCCATCCTGTCGCCGCCCTTCTTCGACGCCAATGCCGATCCGGCCATCAACTACGGCGGCATCGGCGCGGTGATCGGCCACGAAATGACCCACGGCTTCGACGACCGGGGCCGCAAATACAATGGCGACGGACGGCTGGCCGATTGGTGGACCACCGAGGACGCGACCAAGTTCGAGACTCGCACCGACCGGCTGGGCGCGCAGTATTCCAGCTTCGAGCCCGTGCCCGGCGCTCACATCAAGGGCGCGCTGACCATGGGTGAGAACATCGCCGATCTCGGCGGGATCCTGGTGGCGCTCGACGCCTACCATGCCTCGCTGCACGGCCAGCCGGCGCCGGTGATCGACGGCCTGACCGGCGACCAGCGCTTCTTCCTGGGCTTCGCGCAGATCTGGCGCGAGAAGATGCGCGAGGACGCCCTGCGCCAGGACCTGGTCTCCGACCCGCACTCGCCGTCGCACTACCGGGTGGTTGGAACCCTGCGCAATGTCGACGCCTGGTATGCCGCCTTCGACGTCAAGCCGGGCGACCCGATGTATGTCGCGCCGGATCAGCGGGTCAGGATCTGGTGAGGAGAAAAAGCAAGGCCCGCCGCGGGGGAATCATCGCGGCGGGCCTTCAGCCTCTTGAAGGTAGCGGGCGTTTCCTCCCCGAAACGCCGGAGGCGCACAGGCTCTGATGGCCCGCGTCGGCTCTCGCCAGGAAAGGGAACGGCGTTTCCGCAATCTTGTCAATCCTTTGCACGGGATCGTGTTTCAGACGCGCGACACGGCCGGGCGCTAGCGGCAAATTCGATCAAATCATCCAGGCTAGCTCCGCTCGCCGAGACGCGTCGCCAGCCGGTCGCCGGCGGAGGACTGCGGCTCGAAGGCGAAGTCGGGGCGGACCACCGAGACCGGCCCGACCTTGGCGTGGGCCAGGGCGGCGGTGACCTCGAACAGGCTGTCGACATCCGCCAGCAGGCCCTGGGCGCGGCGCGTGGCGCCCCGGGCCAGAAAGGGTTGGACGGCGTCCTCGGCGGTCTTGTCCTGTTCGGCCGGCCAGGAGACCAGCGCCGTGCGCCGGGCCCGGGCGCGCGCCTCGACGATGCTCATCAGCCGTCGCGCCGAGGCGAGCTGCTTCGGCGTCCATCGCGCGATCAGGCTGGCGCAGAGCTGCATCTGGCTGCGCAGGATCAGGCCGTCCTCCAGCACCTTCAGGCCGTTGGCCTTCAGGGTCGCGCCGGTGGTGGTGATGTCGACGATAAGCTCGGCCTGGCCGGCGGCCGGCGCGCCCTCGGTGGCCCCGCTGGACTCGACGATGCGATAGTCGACGACGCCGTGGCCGGCGAAGAAGGCGCGGGTCTGCACCATGTATTTGGTCGCCACCCGCATGCGTCGACCGGTGCGCGCCAGGAAGGCGGCCGCCACCTCCTCCAGATCGGCCATGGTCTCGACGTCCACCCAGCTGGCCGGGGTCGCCACCACCAGGTCGGCGCGACCGAAACCGAGCGCCCGCAACAAAAGCACGTGCCCGTCGAGAGTCTCGCCGCGCTCGCGCAGCAAATCCTCGCCGCTGACGCCGAGGTGCAGCTCGCCGCTGTCCAGCCCGGCGGCGATATCGCCGGCGGATAACAACAGCACGCGCACGTCCGGCAGGCCGCCGATCGTCGCCACATAACCGCGCTCGCCGCCCTCCGCCTCGAGTGCGAGGCCGCAGTCGGCCAGCCACTCTTCGGCCTGCTCTTTCTGCCGGCCCTTGGAGAAGAGCCCGAAGGTCAGGGGCGTGTCGCTCATGACGCCCTCCCGGCCTGCGCCCAGGCCCGGCCAGGCCGAACCGCGCAGCCGACCGCGCCGCGCGCCGCGCCGCCCAGATGCGCCGGCAGGGAGTCATAGCGCCCGCCACCGGCCACGGGCGCCTCGTCGCTCAGGGCCGGGCTTCGCACTTCGAACAGGAAGCCGTCATAATAGCTGAAGGCCCGGCCAAAGCTGGCGTGGAAGACCAGCCGGTCCTCCGGCGCGCCGTGGCCGACGATCGCGTCGAGCCGCCGGTCCCAGGCTTCGAGTTCGGCCTCCACGTCCAGCCGTCCGGCGCGCGCGAGCCCGGCGACGGCCTCGAGCATGGGCCGCGGCGAGCCCGACAGATCGATGAAGTCGCGGATCAGCCTGGCCTCGGCGGGGCTGAGCCGGGGCGCGCGGGCGGCCTCGCCACGCTGCACCAGGCGATGAGCGATCTCGCCCGCCGAGCGTCCGCCCACCGGCTGGATGCCGGCGATCGACCACAGATCCTGCAGCACCGCGGTGGCGTCGGCTTCCGGCAGGCCGGCGAGCAGTTCGGCGATGCGATCGCCCTGGCGGGCGGCGGGTTCGGCGGCCTGGGCGCGGGTGAGTTCGCCGGCCAGCGCGCCCGGCCGCGCGAAGGCGCGCTTCAGCCGCGCGGCCAGGGCGGGCGCGAGGCCGATCGCGTCGACGAAGGCCGAGAACAGCGCCACATCGCCCAGGATCAGGACCAGGTCGTCGCGCCCGCCGGCCGCCGCCGCGCGCCAGGCCAGGCCGGCGACCTCGGCGTCGACCTCGGGTCCGCTGTCGCCGCCGAACACCTCGAGCCCAATCTGCAGGAACTCCTCGGCGCGGTCGGAGCCGCGCGGCGCGACGCGGAAGGCCTTGCCTTCGTAGAGATAGCGGCCGTCGCCGCGGCCCTCGGCGATGTGGGCGCGGGCGATGGGGATGGTGAAGTCGGGCCTCAGGCAGGCGTCCTCGCCGTCGCCCTGCACCAGGAAGAGCCGCCCGCGCATGGTCTCGCCGGCCAGGTCGAGCATCAGGCCAAGCGGCAGCATGACCGGCGCGTCGACAAACGGCGCGCCGAGCAGGGCGAACGGCGCGCGGATCGCGGCCAGCACCTGGGGCGGAACGGGCGGTTCGAGCCTCATCGGGCGGCCTCGAGGATGCGCTGGATGGTCGCCACCAGCTCGTCGCGGCGCACGCTGACCTGGCCGGGGCGCTCGCCGCGCCAGCTTTGATTGTCGCTGACGCCGGCGGCCAGGACGCGGCCGAGATCGAGATCCTTGATCGTCACCTGGCCCGCCGCCCGCTCGTCGCCGCCGACGATGACGGCGGCCGGGGAAAGCCTGCGATCGGCGTAGCGCATCTGCGCCTTCATGCCGCCCTGGCCGAGATAGACCTCGGCCGCGACGCCGGCGGCGCGCAGTTCGGCGGCCATGGCGAAATAGTCGGCCATGCCCTCGGCGTCGAAGGCGATGATCACCACCGGCCCGCGCGCGGCAAAGGCCTCGGCGCGGCCGGCGGCCTTCAACGCCGCGGCCAGACGCGAGACGCCGAAGGAAAAGCCGGTCGCCGGCGCCGGCTGGCCGGTGAACCGCGCCACCAGATCGTCATAGCGCCCGCCGCCGCCGACGGAACCGAAACGGACCTTCTGGCCGCGCTCGTCGAGCGTTTCGGCCAGCAGCTCGGCCTCGAAGACCGCGCCGGTGTAATATTCCAGCCCGCGAACCACCGACGGCTCGAACACCGCCTGATCCTCGCTGACGCCGAGGCTGGTGAGGGCCGCGGCGATCTTCGACAGGTCTTCGACCCCCTCGTCGCCCTCTGTGGAACCGCCGATGACATTGGACAGCCGGTCCAGCGTGGCCGAGCGGCCGGCGCCGCCGGCCTCGACAAAGGCGATGACCGCGTCGATGGCGGTGGTGGCGAGGCCCGCGCCCCGGGTGAAAGCGCCCGACTCGTCCTTGCGGCCGGCGCCGAGCAGCTGGCGCACGCCATCGACCCCCAACCGGTCCAGCTTGTCGACCGCGCGCAGCACGCCGAGCTTCTGGGCTGGATCGTCCGCGCCGGCCGAGGTCAGCAGGCCGTTGAGCAGCTTGCGGCTGTTGATCTTCAGCACGTAATCGGCCGCTGGCAGTCCCGCCGCGGCGAAGCCCTCGACCGCCATGGCGATGATCTCGGCGTCGGCCTCCGGGCGGGCCGAACCCACCGTGTCGGCGTCGCACTGGACGAATTCCCGATCGCGACCGGGGCCGGGCTTTTCATTGCGCCAGACGCTGCCGATCGCGTAGCGGCGGAAGGGCTTGGGCAAGGTCTCCCAGTTCTGCGCCACGAAGCGCGCCAGCGGCGCGGTCAGGTCGTAGCGCAGCGCCATCCACTGCTCGTCGTCGTCCTGCAGGGCGAACACCCCTTCGTTCGGCCGGTCGGCGTCGGGCAGGAACTTGCCGAGCACGTCGGCATATTCGAAGGCGCCCGTGGCCAGGGGTTCGAAGCCGTAGCGCTCATAGACGGCCGAGACGGCGTCGACGATGCGCCGCTCGGCGGCCAGGTCGTCGGCGCGCTTGTCGACGAAGCCCTTCGGAGCGCGGGCTTGGGGTCGGAAGGCCTCGGTCATGGGCGGCGCATAAAGGATCGTGGGCGGCCGGGCAAGGAATGGCCGTGCCCGCCGAAGCGCGGTAGCGGCTCGTTTACCCTGACTTGATAAGGCTTGGCGCAACCGATTGCCCGTTCGGAAGCCAAGGACCACGCCCATGTCATGCGATGTCGCGCTCGCCGCCTTTCTCGTCTTCGCCCAGGCCGGTCCGGCCGCCGCGGCGCCGCCGCCGATGGTGGCGATCGCCGACGCCGCGCCGGCCTCGGTGGCCGGCGAGCCGCTGTTCAGCGATATTGTCGGGCGCGCCGGTTCGCTGAAGAGCCAGGTCGACGCCTATCGCAAGAGCCTGGCCGGCGCGTCCGAGGCCGTCACGCTTCCGCAATTCGGTCAGTTCAGCCAATCCATCACCGAACTCTCCCTGCTCGACGAGAAGGGGCACGGGGTCCTGGTGGCGCGGGGCTCGAAGGACGACCTGAAATGCATCCTGCACGGCATTTCGCAGGACCTGACCGCCAAGCTCGCCGCCGTGGTCGCGGCCAAGACCGGCCATGACCAGGACCTGGCCCTGCGCGACATGTCCTATCTGCTGAACGACAATGTCGAGGTCATCACCGCCCCGCCGCAGCCGGCGGCCTAGCGGGTCGAGGAAAAGTGTGAAGCGGTTTTCCGCCCGCGACCCGCTCCCAAACCTTAAGAAGACGTGGCCGCCTTCCTGGCGGCGTCGACCACCAGGCCTTCGGTGAGTATCTGCGGCAGCACCTGCGGCTCGCCGCCATTGGCCGGATACATCAGATAGAGCGGCACGCCGGCCCGGCCATGTTCGGCCAGGGCCTGTTCGATCATGGCGTTGCGGTCGGTCCAGTCGCCGACCAGATAGACTACGCCGGCCTTGGCGAAGGCGTCGGCGGCCTTCGCCCCCGACAGCGCCACCCGATCATTGACCTGACAGGTGACGCACCAGGCGGCGGTGAAGTTGACGAAGACCGGCCGGTGCTGGGCGCGCAGCTCGCTCAGCCGGTCGGGCGAGAAGGGCTGCGAGACCAGCGCCGCCGGGGTCGGCGCGGCGGGCAAGAAGGCGGCGGCCAGGGCCAGCGCGATGGCGACGCCCGACGCCGCCAGCGCCGGGGCCGAGCGGGCGCCGCTGATCCGGGCGCGCTGGCCGGCGCCATAGAGCCAGGCGGCCAGGCCGGTCAGCACCGCGGCGGCGAACAGGCCGGCCAGTCGGGTCTGCCCGGCGCTCTGGGCATAGACCCAGGTCAGCCGGGCGGCGGTGGCGTACATCGGAAAGGCCAGGGCCTTCTTCAGCCCCTCCATCCAGGCGCCCGGACGCGGCACGCGGCTGAGCAGCGCCGGGGCGAAGGCCAGGACCACGAAAGGCGCGGCCATGCCGAGCGCCAGCGCCAGGAAGACGCCGAGCGCGAGGGCGGGGCCTTGGGTCAAGGCGAACCCGACCGCCGCGCCCATGAAGGGCGCGGTGCAGGGCGCGGCGACCGCGACCGCCAGCACGCCGGTGAAGGCCGCGCCAAGCGCCCCGCCGCGATCGGCCGCCTCCGCCTGGCCGGCGGCGGCCTGCAGGCTCGTCCCCGCCTCGAAGACGCCCGAGAGGTTCAGCGCCACCAGCAGCATGACCAGCGTCAGCCCGGCGACAATGGGCGGCGACTGAAGTTGAAAGCCCCAGCCCACCGCCTCGCCGGCGGCGCGGGCGGCTATGAGCGCCGCAGCCAGCGCCAGGAAGGTGGCGACCACCCCGCCCAGATAGGCCAGGCCCTGGATGCGGGCGGCCTTGGGCTGGTGGGCGTGGCCCGCCAGCGAGGCCGTCTTCATGGCCAGCACCGGGAAGACGCAGGGCATCAGGTTGAGGATCAGCCCGCCGACAAAGGCCAGGCCCATGGCGATGGTCAGCTGAGCCAGGCCGGCCGGCGCCCCCGTCGGCGCCGGCGGCGGGCCGAGGCCGGACGCGCCCGGCAGGGGCGGCCCAGGCGGCGCGGTCACCTCGAAGACGCGGGACCCCAGGGCCAGGACGCCGGTCAGGGTCGCCGGCGGCTTGCCGGTCTTGAAGGCCGAGCCCGGCGCGAGCGACAGGGTCAGGCCGTCGGGGCCGCGCTCGATGATCTGCGGCGAAGCCGCGTCGATGGCCTCGCCGTCATAGGGATAGAAATAGGCGTTCGCGAAGTCCGCGCCCTCCAGGGCCGCGCCGGCGACGCTCAGCTTCACCACGCTCGCGGTCGGGGTCATCGCCGCCTTCAGGGCCGCCGAGGCGTGCGGGGCGGCGGCGAGGGTCGCGGCGATCAGCGGGCCCCAGTGCGGCTCATCCGACGGGGCGGCGGAAACCACCGGCAGGTCGAGGCTGAGCTGGGCGTCTTCCGGAACGCAGACGTCCTGGCAGACCAGGAAGGCCGCGTGCGCCTTCAGGGTCACGGTCTGGCCGGGTTTGGCGCCCGCCGGCGCGGTCAGCGTCATCGGCAACAGCACCGCGCCGGTATAGCCGTAGTCCATCAGCGGACCGATCTTCAGCTGTTGCGGCGCCGGCCAGACGATCTCGCCGGCCTTCCAGCCGGCGGGCAGGGTCCAGTCCAGGGTGGTCGCCTCGCCGGAATCGCCGGGATTGCGCCAATAGGTGTGCCAGCCGGCGTCGATCTGCTGGCGCAGCGCCACATGGATGGTCCCGCCCGCCGCGATGGCCGTATGGTCGGCGACGATCTCGGCGGTGAGGTGGCCCGCCCGCACCGGCGCGGCCCACGCCAGAGCGGGCGCGGCCAGGGCCAGGCAAAGGGCGGCCAGGGCCCGCGAGGCGATCGACAGGAATGGTCCTTTCATTATGCGATGAGCTATAGGTCGCTCTGCAAACCGACAAGCCGCAAGGAACATCTATTGCCCGCCCATTTCGAAGACATCGAGGTCGGCCAGGTGGTCGCGCTGGGCTCCATGCCGCTCAGCGAGACTATGATGGAGAGCTTTAACGCCACCTTCGCCCGCGATCGCGACCTCAGCGAAGGCGCCTCCGCGGCCTTGATCTACACCGTCTGGTCGAGCCTGGACGCCGCCGCCTCGGCCGAGTGGCCGCAGACCAAGCGGCTGGCGGTGGACGCCTTGCGTTGGGGGCGGATCCCGCCGGCCGGCGACACCCTGCGCGGGCGGATGACGGTGATGGGCAAGGACCCGGTCGGCGCCGGCAAGGGCATCGTCTTCGCCCAGCACGACCTGCTCGACCAGGCCGGCCGCCTGGTCTTCTCCTGCCTGACCCGCAGCCTGTTCGCCTGCCGCGAGGCCTGAAGGGTCAGGCCATCGCCTCATTGCGGCGGGCGAGCGATTCGGCGACCAGCTTGTCCCATCCGAACAGCGAGACCATGTGGGCGTAGATCTGGCCAAGCGCGCCATTGTCGCGCAGTTCGACCAGCTTGTCCGTCGGCAGGGCCTTCAGCCGCTCTTCCGAGACGCCGAAGAATTCCGCCACCAGCTGCGGCTCGAGCGACTCGCCGGTCGGCGCGCGCGGGGTGAAAGTGGTCTGGCGGGTCTCGAACAGGTCGAGGTCCATGAGCATCTTGACGAACAGGTCGGTCTGGCGCCGGTCGGCGTCGAACTGGCCACAGAATTCGATGCAGCTTTTGGTGAATTCGGTGGGCTGGCCGTTCTCGAACAGCGGCACGTCGCCGCCGCCTTCGATCCACAGCGAAGAGCCGCGGTCGATGCAGACCACCATCTTCTGCGCCGCTTCGTCGAGCGCCCCGACAAAGGGATAGCGGCGGATGAAGGCGGGAACATAGGCGCCCGGCCGATAGCCGCCGTCATCGGCGACGAACAGGTTCTCGCCGGCGGTGATGCCGACCACGGCCAGCGGCGCGTGGGCCTCGCCGGCGAAGATGATCGGATAGTTGACCGAGGCGGGGCCGAACTCGCCGACGTGCAGCGGCACGAAATGCTGCTTGGCGACGAAGCCGAACGGCTTGTCGGTCTTCGACAGGCCGAGATTGGCGTGGCGCTTGGCGTCCAGCGGCTCGGGCCGCTCGTACAGCAGCACATTGCCGGTGACGGGATTGGGTTGGGTGTCGTTAGCGGCCATGCAGCACCGGATATCTCGCGTCAGGGCGCGGGGGCCCGAGGTCGGCGGCTTCTAGCGGATCGGCTTGCAACCGGCAATGCGGCGCGAATGCCGGCTTGCGCGAGCCCGCCTCAGAGCAGCGAGAAGAGCGTGTTTTGCACCTCGTGATCCACATTGTAGCGGAACTCGGCCTGGTTGGCCGGCCAGGTGCGGTAGTTGCCGACGACCATAGGCGTGCGCACGGTCAACTTGTTTAGATGGCTCTGAATGATCTGCCACCAGACGCCGTCGCCGACGACGCGGATGAGCGTGCCGTCGAGAAACCGATAGGGATAGCGCGGGACCGTCAGGTGCGCGGCCATCCGCCAGAGGCAGGCGGGGCCCAGCGTCCAGGTGTAGAGGCCGTCGCCGGAGCCGATACGCGCAGTCACGCCGTGAACGGGGGGCCAGGCCTGGGTCTGCGGCAGCTCGCTGATCGGGTAGCAGCGGCCGACGTCGTCGGTCTCCTCGGCGGTCGAACAGATCTTCCAGTCGCCGCCGACGAGGTAGTTGTCCGCGCTCTCCTCGATGCGGACGAGCATGACCTCCATCGCGTCGACGGCGAGGCGGTCGTCGAGATTGAGGTTCATTACGAACGGGGTCTGCACGAGGGACAGGGCGACGTTCCAAGCCTGATAGATCGTCAGCGGCTCACGCACGCTGACCGCCGTTCCGGTGAGCCAGTCGGGCGGCTGGTCGCCGCCGTCGAAGACGTAGATGCGCTCATGCGGCGTCGTCTGCCGGTCGAGGTTGGCCATGTGGCCGCGGAGCAGCGTCTCCTTGTCGGCTTGGCCGCACCAGACGGCTGCGATCACGGTGACCGCCTTTGGCGGCGGCGGCTCGCTCACCCACGCGCCTTGAGCAGCCGCCGGGCGCGCCCCGCGTCGCGCCACGGCCGCACCCGGTCGTAGGCGATGCCGACCACGGCCAGCGGCGCTTGGGCCTCGCCGGCGAAGATGATCGGATAGTTGACCGAAGCCGTCCCGAACTCGCCGACATGCAGCGGCGCGAAACGCTGCTTGGCGACGAAGCCGAACGGCTTGTCGGTCTTCGACAGGCCGAGATTGCCGTGGCGCTTGGCGTCCAGCGGCTCGGGCCGCTCGTGCAGTAGCACATTGCCGGTGACGGGATTGGGTTGGGCGACGTTAGCGGCCATGCAGCACCGGATATCTGGCGTCAGGGCGCGGGGCCCGAGGCCGGCGGCTTCTAGCGGATCGGCTTGCAACCGGCAATGCGGCGCGAATGCCGGCTTGCGCGAGCGGGCCTCCTTCGCCTTCAATGCGGAAAACCAGGAAGGACGCCCCATGCCCATCGACTATCCGCAAGTGCTAGAGCGCCGAACCGAAGGCGAAGGCGCCTGGACCAACCAGGAGACCATGCTCTACGCGCTGGGCGTCGGCATGGGCGCGGACCCGATGGACGAGAAGGAGCTGGCCTTCGTGTTCGAGAAGGACCTGAAGGCGCTGCCGACCTTCGCCTCGGTCATCCGCGCGCGGCCGACCAGCTCGACGGGCCCCGAGGCCCGCATGCAGCTCAATCCCCTGCTCATCGTCGACGGCGAGCGCAACATCACCTTCCACAAACCGATCCCCGCCGCCGCCAAGGTGAAGAGCAAGGGCCGCGTGCTCGGCGTCTTCGACAAGGGCAAGGACAAGGGCGCGGTGGTGGTCAACGAGACCATCATCACCGACGAGGCCGGCGATCCCATCGCCACCATCCACGCCTCGCTCTTCGCCCGCGGCGACGGCGGGTTCGGCGGTCCCTCCGAGGGTCAGCCGGAGCCGCACGCGGCGCCGACGCGCGCGCCCGACCGCTCGATCGATATCGTGACGCGCCCTGACCAGGCGCTGATCTACCGGCTCTCCGGCGACTTCAACCCGCTGCACGCCGATCCGGACTTCGCCCGCCGCGCCGGCTTTCCGCGGCCGATCCTGCACGGGCTGTGCACCTACGGCATCACCTGCCGCGCGGTGCTGCAGACCTATGCCGACTACGATGCGGCGGCGTTCAAGAGCCATGCGGCGCGGTT
>DASYAQ010000239.1:0-4356 GCA_036501225.1 Caulobacteraceae bacterium
GGAGGAGGTCGTCGCCCTGGTCTGCCCGTTCGAGACCATCGACGGCGCCGTGCAGGCGGTGATCGCGGCGATCCAGCTCGGCCTCGGCGCGGCGCGGATCGAGTTCCTCGACGATCACATGATGGCGGCGGTGAACCGGTACGAGAAGACCGCCTATGCCGAGACGCCGACCCTGTTCGTCGAGTTCCACGGCTCGCCCGCCTCCGTGCCGGGCCAGGCGGCCGCGTTCGAGGATTTCATCGGCGATTTCGGCGGCCGGGTGGCGGAGCGGGCGGCGCTGCCGGAAGATCGCTCGGCGCTCTGGAAGGCGCGGCACAATGCGCTCTACGCCGCGCGGGCTTTGAGGCCAGGCGCGCGGGCGGTGATCACCGATGTGTGCGTGCCGATCTCGCGCCTGGCCGACTGCCTGCTCGCGACCCGCGCCGATCTCGACGCCTCCGCCCTGACCGCGACGGTGGTCGGCCATGTCGGCGACGGCAATTTCCATTGCCTGATCCTGGTCGATCCCGACGATGCCGCTCAGGTCGCCGAGGCCGAGGCCCTGCACCAGGCGATGGCGCGGCGCGCCATCGCCATGGACGGCACCTGCACCGGCGAGCACGGGGTGGGCCTTGGCAAGCGCGACCTGCTGGTCGAGGAGCTGGGTTCGGCCATCCCGGTCATGGCCGCCATCAAGGCCGCGCTCGACCCGCATGACATCCTCAATCCCGGTAAGATCCTTGGCGGCCAGCAGCGGAGGCGCGATCCATGAGGCAGAACCTGGCGTTGGCGAAGTGGCGCGCCGGCCAGCAGACCATCGGGGCCTGGCTGTCGCTGGCCAATACCCACACCGCCGAACTGCTGGCCCATGCCGGGTTCGACTGGCTGTGCATCGACCTGCAGCACGGCTTGCTCGACTACGCCGACCTGCTGCACATGCTGCCGGCCATCTCGACCACGGACACAGTGCCGATCGTACGGGTGGCCGGCAATGAGGCCAGTCAGATCATGAAGGTGCTCGACGCCGGGGCCATGGGGATCATCGTGCCTCTGGTCAACAACCGCGCCGAGGCCGCCGCCGCGGTCGCCGCCTGCATGTATCCGCCGCGCGGCGCTCGTTCCTTCGGTCCCGCCCGCGCGGCGCTATACGGCGGCCGCAACTATGCCGCCGAGGCCAATGACCAGATCGCCTGCATCGTCATGATCGAGACCGGCGAAGGCATCGACAACCTGGAAGAGATCGTCTCGACCCCGGGCCTGGGCGGCGTCTATATCGGCCCCGCGGACCTGGCCTTCGCCCTCGGCCTGCCGCCAAGCGGCGACACCGACGATCCGCTGCATCTGGAGACGGTGGGCCGCATCCTGGCCGCCTGCAAACGCCAGGGCGTGCCGGTCGGGATTCACACCGGCGGCCTGGCCTATACGCGGATGAGGCTTGAGGCCGGCTTCGATTTCGTCACTCTGGGCTCCGACGCCGGCTTCATGATGCGGGCCGCGGCCGCCGACCTGGCCGCCGCGCGCGCCTAGGCGCGGCGCACGGGGGGAATCCATGAGCAGTCAGGCGGCGCGCCGGTCGTTCCAGACCCTGGACGGGTTGCGGGGCGTCGGCGCCTTTCTGGTGGTGATGCGCCACGTGCCGGCCCTGTTCGGCCCTTTTCGCGTTCCGGAAAGCTTCCTGGCGGTCGACCTCTTCTATCTGGTCAGCGGCTTCGTGGTCGCCCATGCCTATGGCGAGCGCCTGGCCCACGGCGGCTTCTTCGGCGACTTCGTCAAGACCCGCATCATCCGGCTCTATCCGCTCTACCTCATCGGCCTGCTGGTCGGCGTGATCACCGCGGTGGCCACCATGCTCGCCGATCCGCACAGCTTCTGGACGCCGATGAAGATCGTCGAGTGCGTCGCCACCGGCCTGCTGATGATCCCGCGCTTTCCGGGCCTGGAGAGCAACGGCACGACCCTGAACGGCCCGATCTGGACGCTGCTGTATGAGCTGATCGCCAACTTCATCTATGCCGGCGCGATCCGGCTGATGAAGACCCGGGTCCTGGTCGCCATTGTGACCGTCTGCGGGACCGGGATCGTGTTCGCCGAGTTCCACTACGGCACGCTCGACGTCGGCTATAACCTCACAGACCAGTGGGCGGCGCTGACCCGGGTGGGGTTCTCCTTCTTCGCAGGCGTGCTGATCTACCGGGCCTTCGGGACCCGCGAGTTCAGGTCGGCCTGGGCGGCCTGGGCCTGCGTCGCCGTCCTCGGCGTGGCGCTGGCCATCCACCTGCCGACGGGCCTGATCGCGGGCTACGAGATCGGCATGGTGCTGGTCGGCATGCCGGTCCTGGCGATCGCCGCCGCCCATTTCGAACCCGACCCCTTGAGCGGCCGGCTGTTCAGCTTTGTCGGGCTGATCTCCTACGGCGTCTATATCGTGCACCAGCCCTTGGGAAACCTGGCGGTTATGCAACTGCACCGCGTCGTGCGCATCCCGTCCAACCTGAGCGGCGCCCTCTACGGGCTCGCCTTCATGATCTTCCTGGTGCTGCTGAACTGGGGGCTGGACCGGTTCTACGACGCCCCGGTGCGCCGCTGGCTCAGGGCGAGGTTCATGCCGGCGCGCGCAAGGCCTGGCGGTCCCTGACGTCGATCCGCTGCTTTTCGATTTCCGAGTTCAGTTCGGCGCCGAACAGCAGCACGGTCACCGACAGCCAGATCCAGATCAAGAATCCGACGACGGCGCCGAGCGAGCCGTAGGTGCGGTTGTAGTGGCCGAAATTGCCGACGTACCAGGAATACAGCAGCGACATCGCCATCCAGGCCAGGGCCGCGGCCAGGCTGCCCGGCGTGACCCAGCGCCAGTGCGCCTGCCGACGACACGGCGCGAAACGGTAGAAGAGCGACAGCACCACCAGCGTGACCAGCAACAGAATCGGCCAGCGCAGGCCGGCCAGCATCGCCGGCGCAGCGACCATGGCCGAGGTCATCGCCACCGCCAGGATGACCGCGCTGAAGGTGAAGGCGAGCGACTGCAGGTTGAGCGCGATGAAACCGCGGCGCTCGGGGCTTTCATAGGCGGCGTTCAGGCCCGAGATCAGCGCCTTCACCCCGGCGTTGGCGCTCCAGATCGAGACCAGCAGGCCGATGACGAAGGTGAGGCCGAGCTTGCCGTGATCGATGCCGGTCAGGCGGGCGATCTGGTCGCTGATGACCGAGATCGCCCCGTCCGGCAGCAGGCCGCTCATCGCCGCCAGTTGCCGCTGCGCCGCGCCGACGTCGCCGAACAGGCCGTAGAGCGAGACGAAGGCGCCGATGGCGGGAAAGAGGGCAAGCAGGATGAAGAAGGCGCCGCCGGCGGCCACGGCGGGAATCTGGTCGGCGTTGAAGGCCCTGAACGTCCGGCTGAGAATCTGCCGCCAACCCAAGGGGCCGATCTGCAATGGCGTCGCCGGCGCCGCGCCCGACAGTCCAGGACCGCCCTTGGGTCCGTTGCGCCAGGCCAGGTAGCGGTCGGCGAGCGGGGCCGCCAGACCGAGAAAAAGACCGAGCGCCAAGGCTGTCGCAGGGTCCGCCAGCCCGACGCGGCGGCCGTCGTTGCTCGCCCCGATCTTCATCCGCCAGCCTCCGGGCTCGCGAGACATCGCGGACCCCATGATTTGGCCAACGCGCCGGCGGGCCGCGAGTTTCGGCAACCCTTTGCTTCTTCAGGGATTGGACAACAGAACCCCAAAAGCCCGCCAGACCAGCCGTTCCGCCACGCCCGGGCGCGAGACGGCCCAGACGACGGAGCCACGTGATGAGACCGAGCTTCACCAACGCCTTGATCGGCGCTGTGATCGCCGCGGTTCTGCTGGGCCGCGCGGGGCCCTTGGCCGCCGCCAATGTCGCCGCCGCGCCGGCTGTCGGCTCGCCCGCGGTCGCGCCAGCCGCGGCCGCGTCTTTGGCCGCGGCCCCGTCGCCCGACCCGGCCGCGATGCTGGCGGGCGCCCAGCAGACGCTGGCCCAGCTGCAGAACCAGCTTCCGACGACCTCCAACGACGCGCGGCTGGCCGCCATGGCGGCCCAGGCCGCCGCGATCGAAGCGCAGGCCGACCAGATCGCCGCCGGCTTGAATGGCCAGCTCGCCCCGGTCGACCGATCGCTCAAGCGGCTAAATCCCAATCCGCGCCGCGCCGTCGCGGTCTCGGCCAAAGCCCAGGTCGCGGCGCTCAGCGCCAGCCGCAATACGCTGCAGGCCCAACTCTCCAAGGCCCAGGCGGTCAGCGCGGCGGCCAGCTCCACCTACAACCTGATCGCCGAGCGGCGGCGCGAAGGCTTCAGCGCCCGGGTGCTCGAACAGTCCGATTCGCCGTTTTCACCCGGCTTCTGGACGTCGCTCGCCGCCGC
>DASYAQ010000240.1:0-3149 GCA_036501225.1 Caulobacteraceae bacterium
GGTGCGGCTGCTGGGCTTTTCGGAAGCCCTGGACCCCGCTCCTAGGACGGCGCCTTGAACCTCGACGAGCGGGCGCAACTGACTTTCCAACGCCCGGCAAATTAGAGTTTGAATCGGTGAGGCCGTAATCCCTCACCCTCCCATTCGCTTCGCTCTGGGTCCCTCCCTCTCCCTTTGGGAGAGGTGAAGAACGCGCGGCCGGCTCCAAGGGAACCGGCCGCGCAACGCAACTCAGGTGTAGGCTTCGAACAGGCCGGCGCCGCCCATGCCGCCACCGATGCACATGGTGACGACGGCGTACTTGCCCTTGCCGCGACGCTGCATCTCCTGCAGCACGTGGCCGCTCAGCCGCGCGCCGGTCATCCCGAACGGGTGGCCGATGGCGATGGAGCCGCCGTTGACGTTGTAGATGTCGGGATCGATGCCCAGGGTGTCGCGGGAATAGAGGCACTGCGACGCGAAGGCTTCGTTCAGTTCCCACAGGTCGATGTCCTCGACCTTCAGGCCGTGGCGTTCGAGCAGGCGGGGCACGGCGAAGACCGGGCCGATGCCCATTTCGTCAGGCCGGCAGCCGGCGACGGCCCAGCCCTTGAAGGCGCCCAGCGGCTTGAGGCCGCGGCGTTCAGCTTCCTTGGCTTCCATCAGCACCACGGCCGCGGCGCCGTCGGACAGCTGCGAGGCGTTGCCGGCGGTGATGAACTTGCCGGGACCCTTGACGGGTTCGAGCTTGGACAGGCCCTCGATGGTGGTGTCGGGCCGATTGCACTCGTCGCGATCGACCACATAGTCGACGATGGTCTCTTCCTTGGTCTCGCGATTGACCTGCTTCATCTTGGTGCTCATCGGGACGATCTCGTCCTTGAACTTGCCGGCCTGCTGGGCCGAGGCCATGCGGCGCTGGGATTCGAGCGAGAACTCGTCCTGGGCCTCGCGGCTGACCTTGTAGCGCTCGGCGACGATGTCGGCGGTGTCGATCATCGGCATGTGGATGTCGGGGTACATCTGCACCAGGCGCGGGTCGTTGTTCTCGCGCGCGCCGCCGCCGCCCGGGAAGCTGATCGACTCGACGCCGCCGGCCACGACGCACTCGGCGCCGTCATCGACGATGTAGCGCGCGGCCATGGCGATGGACTGCAGGCCCGAGGAGCAGAAGCGGTTGATGGTCACGCCGGAGGTGGTGATCGGCAGGCCGGCGAGCAGGGCCGCCTGGCGGCCGAGATTGCCGGCGCCGTGGGCCACGTTGCCCATGAAGCAGTCTTCGATCGCGTCCTTGTCGACGCCCGATTTTTCCACGGCGTGCTTCACCGCGTGGGCGGCCATGCTGACGGTGGGGGTGATGTTGAACCCGCCACGGCCGGACTTGGCCAGGCCCGTGCGAGCATAGGAAACGACAACGGCTTCACGCATGAATCTCTTCCTCTCCTAAGGACTGAATGTTTTTGAATTCCCCTCATCCTTAGAACCCCCGCGCGCGAAAAGCGAATCACCCGTGCGTGGGCTTCGCGGCCTGCTGTCGCCTCGGTTGTCTCCGAGCGCCGGCCGCGTGGTTTTCGATGTCGAAAGCCGCTCGGACGCTCAGGTCAGGGGACCGAAGACGGACTCGATCTTGCGCTTGAGCATGGCCAGCGTGAACGGCTTGACCAGGTAGTTATTGACCCCGAGCGCGATGGCCTGCTTCACCAGCGCCACATCGGCGCGGCTGCTCAACATGATGAAGGCGGTGTTGGCGAGGGTCGGCTCGCTGCGCACGGCGCGGAGCAGGGTCAGCCCGTCCATGACCGGCATGTTCAGATCCGAGACCACCAGATGCACCGGCCGGGCGCGCAGCGACTGCAGCGCCTCGGCGCCATCGCCGAATTCGCTGACGCAGGCGCAGCCGATCTGGGCCAGGCTGTCGCGCACCAGGGCGCGCATGGCGCGCTGGTCATCGACGACCATGATCTCGACGTCGGCGGCCTGGGGCATCAGGCCCCTCCCACGCGACGGCGGGGGCTCAGCGGCTGAAAGGCCATGGGTCGCGGCTCGAAATTCAGCGCGTCGAACGCCTTCGGCTCCGACTCCCGCGGCGCCAGCGCGGCCAGGTCTTCGCCCAGGGTCGCCATGCGTTCCGCAGGCAGGCCGCGGCGATCGCGGCCAGCCTCGACCAACTCGGCCAGCAGGTTGCTCGCGCGTGACAGCACGCCCAGGACCTCCGGTCCGGGCGCCAGCCGCCCGTCGCGAACCTCGCCCAGAGCGGATTCGATCTGGTGGGAGAATTGAACCAGCGCATCCAGCTGGAAAATCCCCGCGCCACCCTTGATCGAATGCGCCGCGCGGTAGGCGCCGTCGAGGCGCTTCGGATTCCGCTCGCCGTTCCGCAGCGCGACCAGCCCAGCCTCCAGGTCGGCGAGATGCGCCTCGCACTCCTGGAAGAAGACGATCCTGATCGCCGCCAGGGTTTCAGGTGAGAGGCCCCGCGCGGGGCGTTGGGCAGTCATAGGTCACGCGCTCCCAGGCCCGGGCCGGTCGGCATGTTTGGCGGAGAGAGATAAATACCGTTTTAAGCCCGCAAGCCGGCGCGGGGACCTTAGCCGGCGCGGCGGAGCGCCGGCGCGGCGTGCAGGGCGGACTCCAGGATGTCGGCCGCCGCGGCCGCCCCGTCTTCCAGCGAAATGCGCCGCGACAGTTCCTGGGCCCTGGCGCGGTAGGCGCCGCGGCGCAGCAGCGCGCCGACCTCGTGGACCGCGCGAACCGGCTCGTATTCGGCGCGCGAGACCGTGCGGCCGACGCCCAGCCTGGCGATGCGGGCGGCGTTGTCGGGCTGGTCGGCGGCGGAAGGGACGATCAGCTGCGGCACGCCGGCGCGCAGCGCCTGGGCGGTGGTGCCGACCCCGCCCTGGTGGACGACGGCTTCGGCGTGCGGGAAGACCAGCGAGTGCGGCGCATAGCGGCAGGCGATCATGCCCTCGGGCAGCACATCGGGAAGCACGTCGCCCTCGCCGACCAGGAAGACCGCCCGGCGTTTCAGTGACGAGGCGAGCGTCAGGCTGTCGCGATAGAAGTCGCCCGGATCGAACACCACCGCCGAGCCCAGGGTGAAGACCAGCGGCGGCGGGCCGTCGCCCAGGAAGCGCGCCAGTTCCGGCGGCAGCGCCTCGGCCTGGCCGCGC
>DASYAQ010000241.1:0-4164 GCA_036501225.1 Caulobacteraceae bacterium
GATCAAGAGCCACCACAATGTCGGCGGCCTGCCCGAGGCGATGAAGCTGAAGCTGGTCGAGCCCTTGCGCGAACTGTTCAAGGACGAGGTGCGCGCGCTCGGCGTCGAACTCGGCCTGCCGCCGGCTTTCGTCGGCCGCCATCCCTTCCCCGGCCCCGGCCTCGGCATCCGCATTCCCGGCGCGGTGACCCCCGAGCGCGTCGAGATCCTGCAAAAGGCCGACGCCATCTATCTCGACGAGATCCGCAAGGCCGGCCTCTATGACGAGATCTGGCAGGCCTTCGCCGTCCTGCTGCCGGTCCGCACCGTCGGCGTCATGGGCGACGCCCGCACCTATGAGGAGGTCTGCGCGCTGCGCGCCGTCACCTCAACCGACGGCATGACCGCCGACTTCTACGAATTCCCCTGGGCGGTGCTGGCCCGCACCGCGACGCGGATCATCAACGAGGTCAAGGGCATCAACCGGGTGGTCTACGACGTGACCTCGAAACCGCCTGGGACGATCGAGTGGGAGTGAGGCATCAGCTTCCGTTGGCCGCGTTCGGGCGGTTCTTCACGTGATCGATGAAGGCGCGCAGTTTCGGCGTCATCTGATGGCGGCTGGGATAGTAGAGGAACACCCCCGGCGCCATCGGCGCGAACGGCTCCAGGACGCGCACGAGTTTTCCCGCCTCCACGGGTCCGGCGGCGATCGGCCCAGGCGCCTGGGCAAGCCCCATGTCTTCCAGGGCCGCGCCAAGCAGGGTCGGAAAGTCGTGGGCGATCAGCGGTCCGGAGACGATCGCCTCGACCGGCCTGTTGCCGTTGACGAACGACCAGGACCCGATCGACCCGTCCGAGCGGCGAATGCGCAGGCAGGCATGCTGACGCAGGTCGTCGATGCGTTCGGGCCGTCCTCGCCGGCTTAGATAGCCGGGGCTGCCGACGACCACGAACGGGAATGGCGGCGTCAGCCGGACCGCGATCATGTCGGCGGCGACGAACTGGCCGAGCCGGATGCCGGCGTCAAAGCCTGCGGCCGCGATATCGACGAGCTCCTCACTCGCGGCGATCTCCACCTCGACCTCAGGATAGGCCCGGCAGAAGGAGGCGATCAGCGGCTCCAGCAGGATCGGCATCACGGCCCGCGGCGCCGTGAGGCGCAGCAGTCCGACCGGTCGCCGCCCGAGGTCACGTGCGACTTCGCTTGCGGCGACCAGCTCCTCGAAGGCGGGTTTTGCGCGCGAACGGAACCGCTCACCGGCTTCGGTCAGGCCGACACTGCGCGTTGTGCGTATGAAGAGCGCGGCGCCGACCCGGGCCTCGAGCGTTCGCACCGCCTGGCTAATCGCCGACGGAGTCACCCCGAGGTCCGCGGCCGCTTTGCGGAAATTGCGGTGCTGGGCGACACTCAGGAACGCCTCGACGCCGTCGAGCGCGCCCTGCCTGACTGTGAAGTTGCGCTTCATACCCCGTCGACATTATCGCGAATAGTCGCTCTCGCGAAGCGGTCGTACACCTCTCCGGCAAATCGGAGCCCGCCGATGTCGAGAGCATGATCCGCGACGGCCCGACGTCTTGGAGGAACCTGGCAAATGACCGATGTCCTCGACGGCGTGCGCGACCACTATCGCGCGACCGGCCTGACCGAGCGGCTGAAGGCGGTGCTCGCTGGCCTGGGCCCGGAGGATCGGCGCCTCACGCCGCAGCAACTGGGCGGCCTCGACCAGTTCCATACCCGCGGGCTCGCCGCGACCGCCGAGCTTGCCGAGTTGGTTGGGATCACCGCCGACATGTCGGTTTTGGATGTCGGCTCGGGCGTCGGCGGGCCGGCGCGCTTTCTGGCCGCGACCTATGGCTGCCGCGTTACGGGCGTCGACCTCAGCGAGCCATTTGTAGAGGCCGCCCGCTATCTGAGCGAGCGCACGGGACAGAGCGGGAAGGTGTCGTTCCAGACCGCCAGCGCGCTGGAGCTGCCCTTTGAGGACGGCCGTTTCAACGTCGTGTTGCTGCAGCATGTGGCGATGAACATCACCGACCGGGCGCGGCTTTACCGCGAAATCCGGCGCGTGCTGAGCCCAGGCGGCAGGTTCGCGACCTTCGACGTCGTGTCGAACGGCGACGAGCCGCACTATCCGCTCCCTTGGGCGCGAACGCCGGAAACGAGCTTTCTTCTGACCGCCGCGGCGACGCGCGAGGCGATCGAAGCCGCTGGTTTCCGCACGCTGGCATGGCGGGACGAAACCGAGGCCGCCAAGGCCTGGTTCGCCCAGTTGCGCGCATCGGGGCCGCCGCCTTCGCCAAATCTCGGCGTGGTGATGGGAGCGGACTTCGCGCAGCTGGCCGCCAACCTGGGACGAAATCTTATGGAAGGCCGGCTCGGCATCCTGACGGCGGTGTTCGAGGCCGCGTCCATCAACGCCTGATCGGAGGCCAAAATGTCTACGCAACTCATCTTCCAGACCCATCTCGTCCTGGGTTATGTCGCGTGGCTACTGTGCTTCGGCGCCTACATCCTGCCCTGGCTCAGATCGACGGACCGGGCCAAGGCGCACCGCGCCATCGCCACTCTGCACAGCTTTCGCTTCTTCGGGCTGGTCTTCGTTCTCCCAGGCGTCGTCAGCCCCGACCTGCCGGCCAGCTTCGCCACCTTCGCCGCCTATGGCGACTTCGCGACCGGGCTGCTCGCCATGCTGGCGCTCCTCACGATCAGGATACGTCCGGTCTTCTGGCTGTTGGTCGTCGCCTTCAATCTCGTGGGGGCGACCGACATCATCCTCGACTACTACCACGCCATCCAGGCCGACCTTCCGGCGCGAGCGGCGGAATTTGGCGCCGCCTACGCGATCCCGATCATCTACGTGCCGCTCTTGATGATCACGCACGTCTTCGCCTTCTATCTGCTGCTGCGTCCTCAGCCTAAGGCGGCCCAGGCCCTCGCCGGCGATGCGGCCGTATCCTAGATTGCCCCGCCGACTCTGGAGGAAGAGAGCGCATGGGCAGGTTGGGGAAGGCGGAGCTGGCCGCCATCGAGCTTGTCGCCAGGCGCTTCTCCGCGACGTGGGAAGAGGCGGACGCAGGGTCGCCCGACGCCTATCTGACCGTCGCCGAAAAGCGAATTGCGGTGCAGATCGCGGCGGTCGAGCCCGGCCTCGCCGAACCGGCCAAGCCGCGCCTGCGTTTCGACCGCGTTGCGCTGCGGCTTGTTCGACGATTGCGCGCCGCCCTGTCGGAGGTCGTCGCGGACGGCGAAGCCGTGGTGCTGACCGTCACGGCCCCGATCCGGCTGCCCGCGAAGACGGCGGCCGCCCTGGAAGCCAGGGTCCGCGACGGTCTGGCGGGCCGGCCCGCGCAGATGGAGATCAAGGCGGCGATCTGCGGAAATCAGGTCCGGGCTCGGCTTGTGAAGGGGGTCTCAAAGCGAAGCTCGAAGGTGATCGGGTTCGTGCACAATCCCGAGTCCGAGCCGGAGGTTCTGCTGGATTTGACGCGATCGATGCTCCAGTCCATCGGCGCGGCGGCCGACCGGCTCCCGCTAGCGACGTTCGCCGGCGATCGGTGGCTGGTCGTGGCCAATGCGGACGGGCTCCCGCATGTCGAGACCTGCCGGCAGGTCTATTCCCAGCTCTTCATGTCGGCCGCCTTCGAAGAGGCCCTGGTGGTGCTTGCCGGCGGCCGGGTTGAATCCCTGTAATTGGGGTAGTTGGGGACACGTACGACTTCCCTGGTCGGCACCCAAAGGGGGCGAGGCTGCGGGCAGTCGTACGTGTCCCCAATTACTTCTTCTTTGCCGGGGCGTCGGTTGAGTGGCCGTAGTCGTGGCGCCAGCGGACCGCCAGCTTGGCGCCCGCTTCGCCGCCCACCTGGGAGATCAGCGACAGGCCGTGGGGGGCGCGGTATTCGACCTGGGCGGAGGGGCCGTAGCGGCCGCCGCCGGTCAGCTCGAGATAGACGCGCTTGCCGATGTACTTGCCGCCGGAAACGGTGGTGCCGGACGCGTTGTCGGTGCCCAGCGCCAGGCGATCCAGGCGGGCGAAGTTCTGCAGGCCGCCCAGGATGTCGAAGCCGCCGCCGGTAGCCAACGTGGCCAGCGCCGCCGCCAACTGCGCGGCCTCGACCCCGGAAAGCTGCGAGGCGGAGGTTCCGAACAGCACCTGGGACAGGATCTCGTCCTAGGGCAGGACT
>DASYAQ010000242.1:0-19840 GCA_036501225.1 Caulobacteraceae bacterium
TGGCCCTGTACAGCTCCACCAGCCGCATGACCGCGTCATAATAGGCGGCGGCGCCCTCCAGGGTGGCGAGTTGGTACATGGCCGCGTTCATGCCGAACCGCCGGCGAAAACCGCTCAGCACCACGTCGCGCGGATCGCGCAGGGCGAACAGGATCTTGGCGTTGGGGAACAGCTTGGCGATCAGCGGCAGACGGACCGAGTTGAGCGGGTGCTTGTCGACGAAGACCTTGCCGGCGACATCCGGGCAATACTGGCTGACGCCCCGCCAATAGGCGTCCCGATAATGCGCCGCCTCCGCCGCGTCGAGCCTGGCCAGCCGATCGAGCTTCGGATCGGAGGCGAACAGGTCCCTGGTCGACTCGATCAGCACCTCCCGCTCGTCCAGGGCCGCCACGTCCGGATGGCTGGCCAGGATCTGCTCGAGCAAGGTGGTGCCGGAACGGGGAAAGCCGGTGAAGAAGATGTGGGCTTTGGGATCGGCGGGCCGCGCCGGCGGCGCGGGGGGGCCGGTCGTCCAGTCGGCCGGATCGGCGGCCTCGAAACGGCCGGTCAGCCAGCGCGCCATCTCCAGCGCGCCCGGGTTGTCGCCGCCATATTGCCCGGCGTGCAGACGCTGGACCTCGCCGCCGGCCGCCGCATAGGCCGCGAAGGCTTCGCCGGCGCGTCCCTGTTCGTGCAGGGCGTCGCCCTTCAGGCTCAAGGCCTTGGCGCGAACGGCCGCGGCGAGGCCGGGGGTCGCCAGCACGCGCTCGATCCGCGGCGCCGCCGAGGCCGCGGCGCCGCGGCCGGTTTCGATCTCGGCCAGGACCAGGGCGGCGATCTCCTGGCTCGGACTCAAGGCGAGGGACCGCTCGGCCAGCGCCTTGGCCTCATCGAGAGCGTTGCGCCGCATGGCCAGCGAGGCCAGGCCGGCGAGGGCCTCGGCATAGTCTGGATAGACCTCCAGCGCGCGTTGGTAGTGGGCCCCCGCCTGCGGATAATCTCCCAACAGGGCCAGGACGTCGGCCTTGTTCAGGTGGGACTGCGGCAAATCGGGTTCGATGGCCAGCGCGGCGTCATAGACCTTGATCGCCTCGGCCGTGCGGTTCTGCAACACCAGGCAAAGTCCGATGGCGTTGATGATGATCACGTCCCGGGGCGCCAGGTCGTAGGCGTGTTCGAGTTCGGAAAGCGCCTCGGCGTAGCGGCCCTGACCCTCGAGGTCATGCGCGATGAGATTGTAAAGCAGAGGGTTTTTCAGACCGTCCGCAACCGCGCCCTTCGCCAGCGCGACGGCGCGCGCGATGTCCGACGCGGCGATCGCCGCATTGACGTCGCGCAGCGTCCGCGCATCCGTGGCCGCATCTCTGGCCTTGGCTTCGGTGGTGGACATCGCCTGGGCTTGGACCTCGTCAAATCAGCGCTCACCATAGCCGATCGCGCCGCGTCTTGCAGTGGCTACGGCTAACGGCAGTATCCGTTCAACCTAGTTTGAGCGGCGACCATCGCGTCCCTTCTCCCCGCGCGGGAGAAGGTGGCGGGTCGGAGACCCGTCGGATGAGGGGCCGCGCCGCGCTCGCCACATTCCGCCCGAGGGCGCCCGTTCCAAACGCCTGCGCGGCCCCTCATCCGACCCGCCTTCGCGGGGCCACCTAGTCCCGCGAGGGGAGAAGGATCGGACGATATCGCCCGTCGATTCAACGCATAAGCTGTACTCTATTCCCTCCGATAGCCGAACCGCTCGGCCCAGGGCGCCAGGACGGGCAGGATCGGCGCGAGCTGGTCGCGATAGCGCCGCCACTGGCCGACGCCCTCGCGATAGAGGCCGCGGGCGACCTGGGTCGAGCTGGGCGTCGCCGTCGCGCGGTCGTCCAGGGTGGCGGCGAAGTCGCGCATCTCGGCGCGCCAGGGCAGGCCGATGAAATCGCAGATCGCCCGGGTCTGGCCGTCGAAATCCTCGACCAGGTCCTCGTATCTGTGGGTGTGCAGATCCAGGTTCAGCCTGGCGCGGTAGAGGGCGGCCAGCCGCATCACCCCGTCATAGAAACGCGCTGTCCCATCGAGTGTTAGAAACTCGTACATCGACGCGTTCATGCGAAACCGCTGGCGAAAACAGCTCAGCACCACGTCGCGCGGGTCGCGCAGCGCGAAGACGATCTTGGCCTCGGGAAACAGCCTGGCGATCAGCGGCAGCTTCATGGTGTTTAGCGGCAGCTTGTCCAGCGCCACCTTGCCGGCGACCTCGACGCCGCCGGCGGCGACGCGGCGCCAATAGTCGGCGCGATAGTCGGCCAACACCTGGTCGCCGGCGCCGGCCAGCCGGTCGAGCCCGCGCGGATTGGCCATGAAGTCGCGCACGGCCTCGGTCAGGGTCTCGCGCTCGTCCCAGGCGGCCACGTCGGGGTGGGCGGCAAGCACACGCTCGAGCAGGGTGGTGCCGGAGCGGGGAAAGCCGACCAGGAAGACGTGTCCGGCGGCCGGCGAAGGCCCCGCCGACGGCGAATGCGGCGCGCGCGGCGGCGCCGTCTCGAAATAGGCGATTAGCCAGGCCAGCACGTCGGCCGCGGTCTCGATGCCGGGGCCGGCGAAGCGGTCGGCATAGAGCGGCTTCAGGATGGCGTTGGCGGCGGCGAACTCGGCGAAGGCGTCGGCCGGCCGCTCGCCGGCGTCGAGGACGTCGCCGAGCAGACCGCCGGCCAGGGCGCGGTCGATGGGCGACAGATCCTGGCGCGCCAGCAGATCGCGCAGCCGCCGTTCGGCCGCTTCCAGCGACCTCGCCGCCAGCTCCACCGACGCCATGGCCAGATTGGCGGTCGGTTGGTTCGGGTCGCCGGCCAGGGATCGCTCGGCCAACGATCGCGCGCTCGTCCAGTCGGCGCGGCGCGCGGCCAGCGAGGCGAGGTGAGCCAGCGGGGCGGGATCGTTCGGGTTCAGCGCCTGGGCGCGTTCGAGGCTCGCGCGCGCCTGGTCGAGGTCGCCGAGAGCCTCCGAGGCCCAGCCGCGGTTGAAATGCGCCGGCGCGAAGTCGGGATCGACGGCGACGGCGGCTTCGAAGGCCTCGACCGCCTCGGCGGTGCGGTCCAGCCGCGCCAGGCAGAGGCCGAGCGCGTTCAGCGTCGGCACGTCGCGTGGCGACAGCGCCCTGGCCTGCTTCAGGTCGGCGAGCGCGTCCAGATAAAGCCCGTCCCGCTCCAGCCGCCAGGCGCGTAGGTTGAGCAGCAGCGCGTGTTCGCGGCCCTCGGCCAGGGCGGTCTCGGCCAGGCGGACGGCGCGGTCCAGGTCCGGCGCGCGGATGGCGGCGGCGACCTCGCGCAGGATGTCGGCGGTATTGTCCAAGGGGCGGCATGTCGCAAAGAAAAAGGCGGCGGCTCCGATTTGGAGCCGCCGCCAGAGTCTAGACCCTCCGAGAGGTCCTTAGAAGTCGGCGGTCAGGCCGATGAAGAAGGTCCGGCCCAGGACATCATAGACGCCGGGGAAGGTGTTGCCGTTGCCGACCGGGGGACCCGACAGGCCGAAGTTGAGCTGGTCGACGACCGGCGGATCCTTGTCGGTCACGTTGTTGACGCCGGCGCGCACGGTGACGCCGTCCCGCACCCGCCAGATCGCGCCCAGGTCGATGTAGTTGAAGGCCGGGATGTTGTCGACCGGGTCCTGACCGTTGCCGAACTTCGCGCCGCAGCCGCAGGTCAGCAAGGGATTCGAGCTGCTCACGTCAGGCTTGACGGCGGAAATGTAGCGCCATTGCACCGACAGGCTGAGGTTGTCCCAGGGCGTGCCCCAGGTCAGGCGGAACTTGTGCCGCCACGCCGGGATCGGCCCACCGTCGAAACCGTTGGCTATCGCGCCGCCGCAGGTCGCCCCGAACAGGCCGACGCAGTTGAAGTGGCCGATGCGCTTGTCCGGCTCGTCGATGAAGTTGAAGGTGTAGGTACCGCTGAAGTTGAAGTCCAGCGAGCCCCAATCGCCCATGTGCCAGTCGGCGAAGCTGGTGCGGTAGTCGGCCGCGGCATCCAGGCCGTCGGTCTTCAGGTAGCCGGTGTTGGTGTTGAAGTTGTTGACCGAGCCGTTGCCGAACATGGTCGAGAGGTTGCCCAAGTTGGTGATCGTGCTGCCGCCGAAGATGACGTTCGTCGTCGGATCGCGGTGGATCAGACCGCAGAAGAAGGCGCCGGTCGGCGTGCCAACGGCGGAGTCACACTTGTTGACGATGGTCGCCGCGCCGAACGAGCCGATCAGGTTCTCCACGTCGATGTTGAAATAGTCGAGCGAGGCGGTGAAGCCGCGGAAGAAGGTCGGCGTGAACACTACCCCGTAGGAGATGGTGTTGGAGGTTTCAGCCGTGAGACTGGGATTGCCGGCCGTCAGGTTGGTGCACTGGGCCGCCGGGCACTGGATGACGAACCCATAGGCGGTCCTTCCGTTGGCGCCCGTGGCCGTTGCTCCGACCGGCGCCTCGACGCCTTGCGCCGTACAGGCCGCCAGGGACGCTGTGGGCTTCGCGCCGGCGCATGGGTCGCTGAAAGAGAACAGCTTGAACGCCGGCGCGGAGAACAGCTCCACGGTGTTCGGCGCGCGTACCGCGGTGTTGTAGCTGGCGCGGAAGCGGATATCGGGCGTCGGGGCCCACTCGCCGCCGACCTTGTAGGTATTGGTGCCGCCGACGCTGCTGTAGTCCGAATAGCGGTAGCCGCCGTTCAGCGACAGGTCGTCGAAGAAGGGCTGGTGCTCGGCCAGCGGGACGCGGACCTCGAAGAAGGCTTCCTTGACGTCATAGGCGCCGTGGACCGGCGCGGTCTGGCCGCCCTGGCCGGCGAGGTCGCCGGTGAGGAATTCCTGGTCGGGGCTGAGGTCGATCTGCTCACGGCGATATTCGCCGCCGACGGCGAGGCCGACGCCGTGGTCGGCGAAGGGGCTCTTCAGGCCGTAGCGGCCAAGGTCGCCGGTGACCGAGACGCTGACGATCTGTTCGGTCGCCGAACCTTCCTTCTCCCCGGTGCCGGAAATGTAATTAGCCGCCGCAGGGGTTAGCTGGCCGCTGGTGAAGATGTTGATCGGCACGCAGCCCGCGTTGCCGCTGAGGCAGAACGGATTGGCCACCGTTCCGCCCGCCAGCAGGGCGTCTTGTGCACGGGCGATCGAAACCTCGCCCGTGTAGCGCTCCTGATAGAGGGTGTCGGCGTACTGGGCGTAGGCGTCATAGGTCCAGCCGTCGGCGATATCGCCGCGGATGCCGAAGTTCAGCCGGTAAGCAGTATGTTCCAGGTCGTCGGTGCGGTTGCCGAGTTCGACCGTGCGGCGGCCGATGAACAGGCCGGTGTCGCCGCTTGCCGGCGCGGGGGTGCAGAAGTCGGCGACGCCGCCGGCGGCCACCAGGAAGGGATTGTTGCAGTTGACCTTGTAGGTGACGCCAGAGAACAGGCCGCTGGGCGCGATCTGCGCGAAGGTGCGGTTGTCGGAGAACATCATGTTCGAATAGATGTCGAGGTGCGGATCGACCTCGTAATGAGCGAAGTACCCGGCCGAGTAGCGTTCTTCGGGCCGCTGCAGATAGTTCTGCGGCGCGAAGTTGAAGGGCGGCCCCAGGACATTTGGCGCCGACAGTCCGGTCGGGGTGCCGCTGAAGGCCGGCTGGCCCGGTATGTCGACGCGCTGGAACTTGCCCTGCTGGGTCGTGCCGCCGGAACCCAGGCAATAGTGCTTGTCGTCGCCGCTGTTGGTCAGGATGGCGCAGGCCGAGAAGTCTCGCTTGCTCTCCAGCACCGCGTCGATGCTGCGATAGCCGACATAGGCTTCGATATTGCCCTTGCCGTCGGGTGAGTTGACGCCCAAGGCCAGCGTGACATCCTTGGTGAAGCCATCGACGATGTTGCCGGGGATAGCGTCGCCAGCGTTGCGTTCCAGGCCCTGGATATTCCCCGGATTCTGTTGGTCGTGCTGAGCGAAGCCGAACTGGGCGTCGATGCGCACACCCTCCAGGTCGTGCTTCATGATGAAGTTGACGACGCCGGCGACGGCGTCCGAGCCGTAGATCGCCGAGGCGCCGCCGGTGAGCACTTCGATGCGGTCGACCAGGGCCGCGGGGATGGTGTCGAGGTCGGGCGCGGGCACCGCGACGTCGGCGGGGGGCAGCCGCGTGCCGTCCACCAGCACCAGGGTGCGTTGCGGGCCGAGGTTGCGCAGGTTGACCGTCGCCGTGCCGCTGGCGCCGTTCGAAGCGCCGCCGGACTGGTTGGTATAGACCTGCGGCAGGGTATTCAGCAGGTTTTCGACGTTGGTCGTGCCCTGCAGCTTGAGTTCGGTGCTGGTGACCACCTGGACGGGGCTGATGCTGCGCAGGTTCGGCGTCGGGATGCGCGAACCGGTGACGATGACCTCCTGGCCTCCGGGGGGTTCAGCCACCGGGGTGGGCGTCGCGGCCGGGGGCGGCGCCGTCTGCGCCAGGGCCGGCGATGCGCCAGCGAACGCCATGACCCCAAAGATCATGGTCGACGCGAGCAAGCGCTCGCGCGTCGTTAGAATTTTCATCTTTAGGCCCCTTCAGGCGCTGGTCCCCGTGGGCGCGCCTGCAAACTGTGAATGTGCCCCGGTCCAGACCCGCCAGACCCGATTGCCGCCATGTCTTGACCCAAACGCACTCGACTTAAAGCGGAATTGACACAATCGAGGCGAAAACTGACGTGCATGTCACATTCAGGTCACAGGTTGTCCGCCCGGCACACAACGGCCGGCGGTTTCGGCTGGCCGTCGGGCCGGAGTCGGCGCCATTTTGACGTTTCGCCGGTCGCTGCGTGCAGCGTCGCTGCGAGACAGTCTGAACCAGGGGAGCGCGGCCATGGCGACCGTCAGACCATTGTCGGCCTTCGGCCTTGCGGCGATCGCGCTGGCCTGGGCGCCCCTGGCTCTCGCCGCCGATCCCGCGCCGGCGGCTAGCCGCGCCGAGGTGCTCAAAGCCCTCACGGCCTGCCGCACGATCGTCGATCCGACCACGCGGCTCGATTGTTTCGACAAGGCCGCCGCGGCGGTCGACCGGGCCGAGGCGAGCGGCGAAGTCGTGGTCATCGACCGCGCCCAGGCCCAGGCGGCGCGCCGCCAGGCCTTTGGCTTCAATCTGAGCGCACTTTCGATTCTGAACCGCGCGGCCACCAGGGACGAAGTCAACACGCTGAACTCGACCGCTGCCGAAGCCTACCGGAACAGCGACGGCAAATGGGTGATCGTCCTGGATGACGGCGCGCGCTGGCGCCAGATCGACGACGCCGACCTCAGCCGCTCGCCGCACACGGGCTCGGTGATTCGCATCCGCCACGCCTCGCTGGGCAGCTTCGTGATGAACATCGACGGCCAGCCCTACATCCGCGTCCACCGCGACGAATAGGAGGCCCTCAGGCCTGTGGCAGGCGGAAGCGGACTTCGGCGCGGGCGAAGTCCAGGCTGACATATTCGAACCGGCTGAGCACATCGACGCCGAGCAGGATGGCCGGCGTCTCGAGCAGATCCCACATCCGGAAGGTATGCAGGTCGGCGAAGGCCACTGGCCAGTTCGGCAGATGCAGGCCGCCGACCCTTAGCTGCGGCAGGTCGGCGATCTCGGCGTTGATGGTCTGTCCCGTGGCGCTGAGGATCGGAACGACGCTCCAGGGGGTGGTCGGCGAGCGCGTCACGGCCAGCTCGCGCAGCGCCATGTTGCCGATGGTGTTCTGGGCCCCGGAATCCAGGAAGGCCACCACCGGCACTCCGGCCAGGTCGGCATCGACCAGGGTGAGCTGGCCGTCGCGCCGATGCGCCTTCATGGATACGTCGTCGGGATCGCGCCACGAGCGCCCGGAGGCTTCGATGCGCAGCAATTGGTCGCGGAAGTCGAGGGTCAAGCGCTGATCCTCCAGCCGATCCAGGCCGAGCATGCCCAGGCCGCCGATCGCCGCGAACGGCAGGATCGACAGCAACACCTCGCCGTCCTGGCGCTCGCCGACGCTCAGCTTGGCGCTCGTCGTGGCCGTCATCTGCACGCCGGCGACCCCGTTCAAAGGCTCCATCGGGCCGCGCGTCAGGCCGAGCTGCGTCGCCAACTCCGCCGATATGACCGACTGGTTGGCCCCGGTATCGACCACGAAGGCGAACGGGCCCCGGCCATCGACCCGGATCGGCGCGGTCATCCGCCGGTAGAGGTCGGCGATCGTCTTCAGGTCGGCGGGTGGAACATAGCCGCCCGGCTCCGACGCCTGCGGAATCCGCGAGGCCGACATCGGCGATTCGTTGATCTCCGCGCCGAGGGCGAGGCCAGGCGCGATCAGGCCGGCGCCGAGCAAGGCGCCGAGCCGCCGTCGATCGATCCCTAGCCGCCGCATTCGCGTCGCCCGCTTCTCCAAGCGTCAGCATACGCCTCATGCGGCGTGACATCCATGATGCCGCACGCGGCGCACTGGATCGCGCTTCAAAAGGTCGCGGCCATGCATGAGCGGCTGGAATTCGATTTGATCGCTCGCACCGCGCACTGAGGCTCCGGTCGTCCCGCTTGGTTGACGCGAGGGTCGCTTGCTAAGGTGACGCCCTCGTCAGCATTCTCCAGGGACTCAATTTCGATGGCGGACGGCCGTTACGACTACATCATCATCGGCGCCGGCTCGGCCGGGTGCGTCCTCGCCAACCGCCTCACCGCCGATCCAAAGGCGCGGGTGCTGTTGCTCGAGGCCGGCGGCCACGACAAGTCGCTGATGGTCAAGATGCCCGCCGGCGTCGGCGGCCTGATCCAGGCCAAGGGCGACCATAACTGGGGCTTCTGGACCGAGCCGGAGCCCAATCTGGAAAACCGCAGGCTGTGGTGGCCGCGCGGCAAGGGCCTGGGCGGCTCGTCCTCGATCAACGGCATGATCTATATCCGCGGCCACGCGCGCGATTATGACCAGTGGCGGCAGATGGGCCTGACCGGCTGGGGCTATGCCGACGTGCTGCCCTATTTCAAGCGCGCCGAGACCTTTCAGGGCGGGGCCGACGCCTATCACGGCGGCGACGGGCCGCTCTATGTCTCCAAGGCCTCGTCGAAGAACCCGATCTATTCCAGCTTCATCGAGGCCGGCGTCGAGGCCGGCTATCACCGCACCGCCGATTTCAACGGCTTCCAGCAGGACGGTTTCGGTCCCTATCAGCTGACCATCAAGAACGGCCAGCGCTGGAGCGCCTCGGCGGCCTATCTGCGCCCGATCCTGGGGCAGCGGCCGAACCTGACGCTGGAGACCGACGCCCGCACCACCCGCATCCTGATCGAGAACGGCCGCGCCACGGGCGTCGAGTTCAGCCAGGCCGGCGTCGTCCGCCAGGTGCATGCCGACGCCGAGGTGCTGCTCTCGGCCGGCGCGGTGCAGTCGCCGCACATATTGCAGCTCTCTGGCGTCGGCGATCCCGACCGGCTGCGCGAGGCCGGCGTGAGCGTCGCCCACCCGCTGAAGGGCGTCGGCGAGAACCTGCAGGACCACCTCGACATCATCCTGTCGTGGGAGACGCCAACCGTGAAGGCGGCCTATTCCCACTCGACCGGCATCAACCGCCTGACCACCGGCCTGAACTACATGCTGTTCGGCCAGGGTTTCGGGCGGCAGAACTTCCTGGAGGCCGGCGCCTTCCTCAAGTCGCGCCCCGATCTCGACCGGCCCGACCTGCAGCTGCACTGCGTGCTGGCGATCATGAAGGACCACGGCAGGCAGGGCGTGCCCAGGGACGGCTTTTCCATCCACGTCTGCCAGCTGCGCCCGGAAAGCCGCGGCCGCATCGGCCTGGCCTCGGCCGATCCCATCGCCGACCCGGCCATCTTCGCCAACTATCTGGCCACCGAGGAAGACCGCCGCGCGCTCCGCGAAGGCTTCAAGATGGTGCGCGCGGTCGCCGGCCAGAAGGCGCTGCTGGCCATCCGCGGCGACGAGGTCGAGCCCGGCCCGCGGGTGCGGACCGATGACGAGATCGACGCCTTCATCGCCAAGAACGCCGAGACCATCTACCATCCGGTCGGCACGTGCCGCATGGGCGTGGCGGGCGATGCGCTGGCCGTGGTCGACGCGGAACTGAAGGTGCAGGGGCTCAGTGGCCTGCGCGTCGTCGACGCCTCGGTCTTCCCGACCCTGATCGGCGGCAACACCAACGCCGGCACGATCATGATCGCCGAAAAAGCCGCCGACATGATCCTCGGCAACGCCCCGCCCGCGCCGCTCGACGTGGCGATCTTCGAGGACCGCGCCGGCCAGTTGGTGGCGGCGATCTGAACCCTCGCCCCCGCTCTTTGCGGGGGAGAGGGCAAGGTGAGGGGGTCGCGCCGCCGCCGCTGATCCAACGGAAAGGGCCGTCGCGCAAAGCCCCCTCACCCTGCCCTCTCCCCGCGGAGCGGGGAGAGTGTTCCAAATCGAGGATCTGGGGCGTTAATGTGCGCCCCATTCGAACGATCCACATTGAGGAACCCCCATGGCTGATTTTGGCGGCGGCGAACTCGACGCCTTTCGCGGCGAGGCGAAGGCCTGGCTGGAAGAGAATTTCCCGGCTTCGCTGCGCAAGGACCCCAACGCGCAACTGGCGGCCATGATGGGCGGCCGGGCCGAGGGCGACGCGGCGCTCTGGCAAAAGCGCATGGGCGACAAGGGCTGGGGTACCCCGACCTGGCCGCCCCAGTACGGCGGCGGCGGGCTTTCGCGTCCCGAGGCGCGCGTCCTGGCCGAGGAAATGGCCAGGATCGGCGCCCGCAACCCCATCGGCGGCATGGGGGTGATGATGTTCGGCCCGACCCTGCTCGAGGTCGGCACCGAGGAACAGAAACGGCGCCACATCCCGCCGATCGTGAAGGCCGAGCTGCGCTGGTGCCAGGGCTATTCCGAGCCCGGATCCGGCTCCGACCTCGCCAGCTTGCAGACCCGCTGCGAGGACAAGGGCGACCACTGGCTGATCAACGGCTCGAAGATCTGGACCTCCGGCGCCAACTTCGCCGACTGGTGCTTCTGCCTGGTGCGCACCGACACCACCAAGAAGCACGAGGGGATCAGCTTCGTGCTGATCGACATGAAGACCCCGGGGGTCGAGACCCGCCCGATCCTGCTGATCAATGGGACCAGCCCCTTCTGCGAAACCTTCTTCACCGACGTCAAGGTGCCGAAGGAAAACCTGATGGGGCCGCTGAACGGCGGCTGGTCGATCGCCAAGCGGCTTTTGCAGTTCGAGCGCGACAACATCTCCACCGGCCTTGGCGGCGGCGGAGGCGGCCTCGGCTCTGCGCCTGTCGGCGTGGTGGCCTTGGCCAAGAAATATGTCGGGTTGGACGAGACCGGCCGGCTCGACGACGCCGACCTGCGCAAGCGGATCGTCGACCACGTGATGGAGACCCGCGCCTTCCAGCTCACCGTGCAGCGCGCGGCGCTCGAGGCCAAGGCCAACCAGGGCCCCAGCGCCGCCACCTCGATCATGAAGTACGCCGGCGCCAAGATCGCCCAGGACCGCACCGAACTCTCGATCGAGGCCATGGGCGCGCATGGCCTCGGCTGGGAGGGCGAGGGCTTCGAGCCGGACGAGCTGGCCGCCGTGCGCGGCTGGCTGCGCGCCAAGGCCAACTCCATCGAAGGCGGCACCTCCGAGGTGAACCTGAACGTGGTGTCCAAACGCGTGCTAGGTCTGCCCGACCCGAAATAGAGATTCGGGCCGAGCGTGACAGCCGAAAGTGTAAGCGGTTTCGGCGCCCGTCACGCTCTACATCTTAAGTTTTTTAGAGCATGACTGGTCATGCTCTAGGGGGGCCTCGATGAAACCGCCAATCGGCAAGCCACTGGTCGGCGCCAAGGCTCGGTCGACCGGGCCGGCGACCTTCGCCCCGCCGACGCCCAAGGTCAGCCGCCAGAAGCGCGGCAAGGTGCTGACCGCGGCGGAAAAGGCCGCCTTCCTGGCCTCGCGGCCCGATCTCAAGACCAAGTAAAAAGGACCGGGCCTTGCGTTCCAAGATTGTCGTGGCCCAGCAGTTTCGCGGGCCGCCGAATTCCGGCAACGGCGGCTATGTCTGCGGCCTGATGGCGAGCGCCCTCGATGGTCCGGTCACCGCAATGCTGCGCGCGCCGATGCCGCTGGGCACCCCGCTCGACCTCATCGTGGAGGACGGCGTCGCCCGCATCCTGGGCGAGGGCGAGACCGTGATCGGCGAGGCGAGGGCCGGCGATTCCGCCGTGTTGTCCCAGCCACCGCCGGCGCCCAGTCTCGCCGCTGCAACGGCGGCCGCATCCGGCTTTCCTGGCCTGGACCGTCCCTTCCATCCCGTCTGCTTCACGTGCGGCGATCAACTGGACGAGGGCTTTGGGCTGCGCGTCTTCGTGGGCCAGGTGGAGGACATGGAGCCGGGCATCGTCGCCGGGCCGTGGGTTCCGCATCGCAACTTCGCTGACGCCGACGGCCTGGCGCCGGTCGAGGTGGTCTGGGCGGCGCTGGATTGTCCGGGCTCGGTGGCCTGGGTGGTCACCGAAGGCGGCGGCGGCCTGCTCGGCACCATGACCGGCGAGATCCTGCGCCGCCCGGTCGTCGGCGAGCCGACCATCGTGATCGCCTGGCCGATCGATCAGTCCGGGCGCAAACGCTTTTCCGGCACCGCCCTCTATTCGGCTGACGGCGAGCTGATGGCCCGCAGCCACCAGATCTGGATCGGCCGCGGCCCGTCGTCGCCGGAATAGAGCGCTAGGCCGCTTCCCGTTCCATCGCCTTTTTGGCGGCGCTGGCCAGGAAGCCTGAGCGTGTAAGACCGTGCGCTTCTGCAAAGGCGTCGATCTCGCGGAGCACGTCTTCCTGGATGGTGATGTTGATCCGGACCGCCTTCATCGTCTGCGACGCGACGCTGACCAAGATGGCTACGCCATCACGGTTTTCGGGATCGGCCATGATGGTCTCCAGCGAGGACGGCTCCGGCACGGCTTCATGGTCTTCGACCATACCCTCGATGTGAAAGGCCAGGGCTTCCTCCGCCAGGGCGCGAGCTTCGTCCAGGGTGCGTCCCGCGGTGATCGCGCCTGGAAAATCGGGGAATGAAACGCCGTAGTCGCTGTCGGCGTCTTTATGGATCAGGGCGACGTAGTGCTGCATCGGATTACCTCAGTTTCAGCCCGGACTGCTTTTCCATCGAGCGAAGCGTTCCGGGCGCAAAATCTCTCGATGGATGAATAACGGTGACACGGCCGGGCTTGGTCGGGTGGCGGAACTGTTTGTGCGATCCCTTCTGGGCCACCTCAACCCAGCCGTCGGCCTCAAGGGCTCGGATCACGTCCCGGCTGTTCACGTGTGTATAATACACATCAACGGTGGTTACGCCAGCGAAAGATGCGCATGCATACACATCAAACGCGCGACGCTAGCCCCCGCGGGGCCAATGGCGTAAGGGGCGCCATGCCTTCCGAAAATATGCATCCGGCGCTGGCCGGCGCGCTCACCGAGCGCGGCTATGCGACGCTGACGCCGGTCCAGTTGGCCGTGCTCGAACCGCGGGCGCGGGGGCGCGACCTGCTGGTTTCCGCCCGCACCGGCTCGGGCAAGACCGTCGCCTATGGCCTCGCTCTGGCCCAGACCCTGCTCGGCCAGGACGACGAACTGGCCCCGGCCGGCGCGCCGCTGGCGCTGGTCATCGCGCCGACCCGCGAACTGGCCATGCAGGTGCGGGGCGAGCTGCAATGGCTCTATGCCGGCGCCAGGATCGTCGCCTGCGTCGGCGGCATGGACCCCCGCGCCGAACGCCGCGCCCTGGAACAGGGCTGCCAGATCGTGGTCGGCACGCCCGGCCGGCTGCGCGACCACCTGGAGCGCGGCCAGTTGCGCCTCGACCAGCTGGCCGCCGTCATCCTCGACGAGGCCGACGAGATGCTCGACCTCGGCTTCCGCGAAGAGCTCGAGGAGATCCTCGACGCGACGCCCAAGCAGCGCCGGACTCTGCTGTTTTCGGCCACCTTGCCGAGGTCGATCATCGCCATGGCCGGGACCTATCAGCGCGACGCGCTGCGGCTGGTGGTCGGTTCGGCGGCCGAGGCGCACTCGGACATCGAGTACCGCTGCGTCCGCGTCGCGCCGAACGAGGTCGAACTCGCCACCGTCAATGTGCTGCGCTATTTCGAGTCCGGCGCGGCCCTGGTCTTCTGCGCCACCCGCGAGGCGGTGCGCAAGCTGCACGCCAACCTGGTCGAGCGCGGCTTCAACGTCGTGGCGCTCTCCGGCGAGCTGACCCAGAACGAGCGCACCCACGCGCTGCAGGCGCTGCGCGACCGCCGCGCCCGGGTCTGCGTCGCCACCGATGTCGCCGCGCGCGGCATCGACATTCCGGACCTCGACCTGGTCATCCACGCCGACATGCCGAACAACCGCGAGACCCTGCAGCACCGTTCGGGGCGCACGGGCAGGGCCGGGCGCAAGGGGGTCTGCGTCATCCTCGTCCCGCATCCGCGCCGCCGGCGCGTGGAGATGCTGCTCAAGTCGGCCAATATCGAGGCCATCTGGCAGTCCGCGCCGACCGCCGAGGAGATTCGCGCCAAGGATCAGGAGCGGCTGATCGAGGCCGTCAGCGCGCCTGCGGACACATCGGAAGACGATCTCGCCGTCGCCCGCGAACTGATGGCGCAACGTAGCGCCGAAGAGATCGCCGCGGCCTATGTGCGCCTGGCCCGCACGCGCATGCCGGCGCCGGAAGACCTGGCCGACACCGAGCCGGCCTATACGCCCTATGCGCCCAGCCAAGGCGGCCGCGGCGAGCGTGCGCCCGAGCCGGTGCGCGCCGGGTTCGAGGACGCCGTCTGGTTCCGCATCGATCTCGGCCGCAACAAGAACGCCGAGGCGCGCTGGCTCCTACCGATGCTCTGCCGGCGCGGCCACCTGACCAAGCGCGACATCGGCGCGATCCGGGTGTTCGAGCGCGAGACCCGCTTCCAGGTCACCGCCGAAGCGGTCGAGCGGTTCGAGGCCGCGGCGGCCAAGGGCGACAGCGACGGCGGCCGCATCTATCGGCTCGAGGAGGGGGCGCCCCTGCCGCAGCGCGAGCGCAACGCCCCTTCCGGCCGTCCGCGACCGCCCTATACCAACGCCCGGCGCGCCGAGACGCCATCACCGGACCGTCCAGCGCGTCCCGACCGCCAGGCCAAAGGCTTCAAACCCAAGCGCTCGAAGAAGGGCAAACCGAATGGCTGATCCGACCCCCGAGGCGCTCCCCGACCGCCTTTCCGTCAACCCGAAGAGCCCGTTCTACGACGAGGCCCTGCTGGCGCGCGGCATCGGCATCCGCTTCAAGGGCGCCGAGAAGACCAATGTCGAGGAATACTGCGTCAGCGAAGCCTGGGTCCGGGTCAGCGTCGGAACCACCAAGGACCGCCGCGGCGATCCGCTGACCATGAAGCTGCAAGGCGAGGTCGAGCCCTATTTCCGCGACTCGGCCGCCGAACCTGAGGCTTAGATCCTCTAAAAACCGTCATCCCCCGCTGGAGCCGCGCAGCGGCGGAATGCGGGGGACCCATGAACACTCACGTTCGACGGTAACCATGGGTGGCCCGGACAAGCCGGGCCATGACGGATCAAAAAAGAGACGACACGTGGCCTCAGGGCTCCAGCGACCCGGTGATCGAGGCGCGTTGCGACAGTTCGATCCAGTTGCCGTCGGGGTCGCGGATCATCGAGATGCGCGCGGTCTGGCCCAAGGTCACGGGTGCGCGGCCCTCGCCGGCGCCGTGGGCCAGGGCGTAGGCGTGCTCCTCGTCGACCTTGTGGATCTGAAAGGTGATGTAGCGCCAGCCGAAGCCGCCGATCTGGGCGTCGGATGGCGCGTCGTCGGAGCGGTCGAGCAGGATGATGCTGTCGCCGGCGCGAAAGGCCGCGCCCGCGCCCTCGACCGCCTCCTCGGCGAGGCCCAGCGCCTTGCCGTAGAAGTCCCGGTGCGCGTCCAGGTCGCGCACGGCCAGGCGCACGCCGACCTTTTCGATCCCGAAGGTTCCCGGCGGAACCAGGCTGACGCGGTTGCCTTCCGGGTCCTTCAGCGACCTGGCCGCGTCCAGGCCCTGGCGGGCGACCAGCAGCTCCCGGTAGCCGGTCGGCGGCGCGTCGGGTCTTGGCTCAAGCGAATTGTTGATCTTCAGCACCGAGCCGTGGATGTCGTGCCGATGCTGCCGCAGGCCTGGCCCAAGCGGCAGCACATGGTCGAACTTCGCGCCGACCTCATCCTGCCAGAAGCGCAGGGCGGGCTCGGTGTCGCGGACATAGACGCCAATGTCGAGATGCTGTTTCGCGAGCTTCATGGGCGCGGCGGCGGCGCTTGCAGGAATTCGAGCACGTAGCCGTCCGGGTCCTTGGCCAGGCCGACGATCGCGCCGCCAAGCGTCTCGATCGGCGTCGCGTCGCGAGTGACCTCCAGGCCGTCGGCGCGAACGGCGTCGACCGCCGCTTTCGGGTCGGTGACGTAGAAGACCAGCTTGACCGGGTTGTCCTTGTAGTTGCGCGCCGAGCCGTCGGTGTAGTGCATCAGCACCACCGCGTTGCGACCCTCGTGCGCCACGACCACTTCGTCCATGTAGTCGAGCTTGAAGGTCTGCATCGCCTGCATGCCGAGCACGCGGGTGTAGAAGTCGACCGAGCGGTCGATGTCGCTGACCCCGATGCCGACCGCGCCGAGGTAGTCCGGTGAGCGGGCCAATTCAGTCATTCCCCAAATCGTTGATTTTCTTCCACTCGTCGGCGGTGACCGGCTGCACCGACAGCCGCGAGTTCTTGACCAGCACCATGTTGGCAAGGCTGGAATTGGCCTTGATCTCGGCCAGGCTCACCGGCCGCTGCAGCGGCTTGTCGGCCTTCAGGCCGACCGCGACGAACACGCCGGTTGGATCGGTCGGGTCCGGATAGGCTTCGCGGACCACCGTACTTGTGCCCACGACCGCCTTCTGGTCGCCCGAGTGGTAGTAGAAGACCTTGTCGCCGGTCTTCATCGCTTTCTCGTGCGCCTTGGCCTGATGGTTGCGCACGCCGGTCCAGGCGTCGTCGCCCGCCTTGACGTGGGCGTCCCACGACCAGGTCTCCGGTTCGGATTTCACCAGCCAGTACGCCATGGCTGCACACTTAGCCGCGCCATGGCGGCGTCGGCAAGTCGCGCCGGACGCGTTGCCGCGCGGTCAACCCGTCGCTAACCTGATGTCCATTGAAAACGATAATTTGGAGGAGACATTCCCATGACAGGACGTTTGGCCGGCAAGGTCGCGATCATCACCGGCGCCAGCCGGGGCCTCGGCGAATATTGCGCCGTCGGCTACGCCCGCGAGGGCGCCAAGGTGGTCATCGCCGCGCGCACCGAAATGGAAACCGATCCGCGCCTGCCCGGCACCATCCATCACACGGCGGAACTGGTGAAGGCGGCCGGCGGCGAGGCGTTGCCGGTGGTCTGCAATGTCGGCGACATGGACTCGGTCGAGGCCATGGTCGCCAAGGTGCTGGATCACTGGGGCCAGATCGACATCCTGATGACCAACGCGGCGGTGCAGCCGCAGGGGCTGATCTCGACCATCAAGCCCAAGTCCTGGGAGCTGGAGTTCAACATCAATGTGCACGGGCCGTTTCGCTGCATCCGGGCGGTGCTCCCGGCCATGCAGGCGGCGAAGAGCGGCGCCATCATCAACATCTCGTCGGTGGCGGCCTTCGGCGGCTCGCACTATGGCGCGACCAAGCGGGCGATCGAGGCGATGACCATCGGCCTGGCGCGCGAACTGAAGGACGACGGCATCACGGTCAACGCCATGCGCCCGGTGGGCGGCATCGAGACGCCAGGCCTGCTGTTCGGCCGCCCGGCCTCGCGCCCCGCCGGCGCGACGGGACCGGCCCCCGGAGCGCCGCGTCCGGGCCTGCCCAAGCCCGACAGCTACGTCGAGGCGGCGATCCTGCTGGCCCTGCAGACTCCCGACAGCTTCACCGGCCAGGTCTTCAACGACGCCCAGCTGATCGAAAAGCTCTCCGACGAGGCGACCAGGAAAAAGTACCGCGAAACCAACCCCGAAAACTGGGTCAAGGCGATGACGGTGTAACAAACCTCTCCCAAAGGGAGAGGGAGGGGCCCGCGGCCGAAGGCCAGCGGGAGGGTGAGGGGTTACGAGCTAGACGGGCTGGCGCAACTGACTTTCCGTATGAGGTGCATTTGAGTTTGAATCGGTGATCTCGTAACCCCTCACCCTCCCATTCGCTTCGCTCTGGGCCCCTCCCTCTCCCTCTGGGAGAGTTGTTCTCAACCCGCCAATAAGGTCGCCGCGATCCGCTCTCTCGTATAGGGCAGTTCGCGGATGCGTGCGCCCAGCGCGTGGGCGACGGCGTTGCCGATGGCGGCGAGCGCCGGGCCGAGCGAGACCTCGCCGGTTCCGGTCGAGGGCTGGTCCTGGGCCAGGATCAGTTCGACGTCGACCGGCGGGATCTCGTTGAAGCGCAGGATCGGGTAGTCGGCCCAGGTGATCGAGGCGACGCCGCGTCCGGCCAGCCGCACCTGTTCCTTCAGCGCCCAGCTGGCGGCCATGATGACGCCGCCCTCCAGCTGGTTCCTGGCCCCATCGGGATTGACCACCTGGCCGCAGTCGGTGACGCACCACAGGTGGTCGAGCCTGACCTCGGTCTCCACGGTCAGCGCCGCGGCGACCGCGACATAGGCGCCGCGACCGCGATAGCGGCAGAAGGCCAGGCCCAGCCCCTGGCCCGAACCGGCGGCGCCGCGGCCGGACCAGCCGGCCATCTCGGCGACCCGCTCGACCACCACCCGCGCGCGCGGGTCGGAGATCATCGCCAGCCGGTAGGCCAGGGGGTCGCGGCCGGCCAGTTCGGCCAGCTCGTCGACGAAGCACTCGCCGGCATAGGTGTTCACCGGCCCGCCAAGGCCGCGCAGGGACGAGGTGCGCACCGGCGCCGAGACGGCGTGCTCGGTCACCCGGCGGCTCGCGATGTCGTACGAGGGGGTGGCGTTCAGGATCGCCCCGGAAAAGCGCATGCCGCCGGGAAGCGTCGGCGGCGGGGCGGGCGCCGGCGGCGGCTCCAGGCCAAGCGCCGTCTCGGCCAGGCAGCGGCCGCGGCCGCCGGTGTGCGAGCCGCTCCAGATTTCGGCGCTGAAGTCGACCAGCTTGCCGCCGGCGTCCAGTTCGGCGGCCAGGTCGATGCGCATGGCCGTGCCAAGCGGTTCGTGACCGAACTCGTCCTCGCGCCGCCACTGCGCCCGGATCGGCCGGCCGGGGCGGCGCACGGCGATGACCGCGGCATCGATCGCCGCGTCGTCGGAGCCGTTGTGGCCATAGGTCCCGGCGCCCTGGGTGTGGATCACCTTGACCTTGTCCGGCGCCAGGCCGCAGACGCGGGCCAGCATGGCGCGCAGCGGATAGACGCCCTGGGCGTGGGTCCAGACGGTCAGCGCGCCGTCCTGCATCACCGCAAGACCGCAGGACGGTCCCATCGATCCGTGGGCGATATAGGGCCGGCCGTAGGAGGCCTGCAGCCGGCGACGGTTGGACTCCCCAGGCGCGGGCTCGCCGGAGGGATAGGAGGTGTACGGAAGGTCGCTCTTCAGCGATTCCGTTTCGGAAAGGCTGGGCGCCAGATCGCGCGCGCCGTCCCATTCGGCGGTCTGTTCGGCGGCGTTCAGCGCGGCCGTGGCCGCGCGTTCGCTCTCGGACAGGAAGGCGACGAAATCGCCCTCCCACAGAATGTCGATCGCCTCGCCGGCGGCGCGGCGGATGGCCGCCTCGTCGATCGCCTTCAGCCTCGCCTTGAACCCCGGCTGGCGCAGGATGCGCGCGTGCAGCATGCCGGGCTGGACCAGGTCGTGCAGGAAGGCCGCGCCGAACAGCTTGGCCGGCAGGTCGAGCCGGCCAGGCGAGGT
>DASYAQ010000243.1:0-3927 GCA_036501225.1 Caulobacteraceae bacterium
GCCTCGACCTCCTTCAGCCCGATGGTCTTCTTGCGCCGCGATTCCGGCAGCAGCATCTGCGAGGCGCCGGCCTCGTCGATGATGTCGATGGCCTTGTCCGGCAGCTTGCGGTCGGTGATGTAGCGCGCCGACAGGTCGACGGCCGCCTTCAGCGCTTCGCTGGTGTAACGCAGCTTGTGGAAGTCCTCGTAGTAGGATTTCAGGCCCTTGAGGATCTTCAGGGTGTCCTCGATCGTCGGCTCGTTGACGTCGATCTTCTGGAACCGGCGCACCAGGGCGCGGTCCTTTTCGAAGTGCTGGCGGAACTCCTTGTAGGTGGTCGAGCCCATGCAGCGCAGCGTGCCCGAAGCCAAGGCCGGCTTCAGCAGGTTGGAGGCGTCCATGGCCCCGCCGCTGGTCGCGCCGGCGCCGATGACGGTGTGGATCTCGTCGATGAACAGGATGGCGTTGGGGTGGTTCTCCAACTCCTTGATCACCTGCTTGACCCGCTCCTCGAAGTCGCCGCGGTAGCGGGTGCCGGCCAAGAGCGCGCCCATGTCGAGCGAGAACATGGTCGCGCCGGACAGCACTTCCGGCACGTCGTGGTTGACGATCTTGCGCGCCAGGCCCTCGGCGATGGCGGTCTTGCCGACCCCGGGATCGCCGACCAGCAGCGGGTTGTTCTTGGTGCGCCGGCAGAGGATCTGGATGCAGCGCTCGACCTCGTTGTTGCGGCCGATGAGCGGATCGACCTTGCCGGCGCGGGCCTTGTCGTTGAGGTTGACGCAATAGGCTTCCAGCGCCTCGCCGCCGGTCTTCACCGGGGGCTTCTCGTCGTCGTCGGCGCCCTTGACCTGGCGGGTCTCCGAGGCGCCCGCCTTCTTGGCGATGCCGTGGCTGATGAAGTTGACCGCGTCGTAGCGGCTCATCTCCTGCTCCTGCAGGAAGTAGGCGGCGTGGCTCTCGCGCTCGGAGAAGATGGCGACCAGCACATTGGCGCCGGTGACGTCCTCCTGGCCTGACGATTGCACGTGGATCACCGCGCGCTGGATGACCCGCTGGAAGCCGGCGGTGGGCTTGGCGTCCTCGCCGTCGTCGACGACGATCGAGGTGAGTTCGGTGTCGAGATAGTTGACCAAGCTCTTCTTGAGCGCCGCCATATCGACGTCGCAGGCGTTCATCACCGCCGCGGAGTCCTGATCCTCGATCAGGGCTAAGAGCAGGTGCTCAGGGGTGGCGTACTCGTGCTTTCGATCGTTGGCGAATTTGACCGCCCGGTGAAGCGTTTCTTCAAGATTGCGCGAAAAAGAGGGCAAGGCGGTTCAATCCTTTTCCATGGTGCACTGAAGTGGATGGCCCTCACGTCGGGCGGTGTCGATGACCTGGGCGACCTTGGTCTCGGCGACGTCGAAGGTGAAAACGCCGCAGACACCGACTCCATGCTGGTGGACGTGAAGCATGATCGCGATCGCATCCTCGCGGGACTTGTTGAAGAATCGCTCGAGTACGTAGGTTACGAATTCCATCGGCGTGTAGTCGTCATTCAAGAGCAAAACGCGATAGAGCGACGGTTTTTGCGTCTTCGGCTTGGTTTGAGTGACCACACCGATTCCGACGTCTGTTTTCTGATCACCTTGCTTTCGCTCGGCCATCAAACGCTCTCCAGGGCGCGCCGCGAACCATCCACGGGCGGATTAGATATGGAAATGCTCACCAGATGGAAGGGCGCAAGGCCCCTCCGCGACGATTAAACTCGATACGGCGGCATAGGCTGCCCGAAATATAAGGGGTCGGGCCAAAACAAACGAGCCCGGAGCGGTTTCCCGCCCCGGGCTCGACTCAGTCTTAGGGACTTGAAGTTCGAATCAGCGGGCGGACTGGAAGGTCTCGACGGCGGCGGTGACGCGCGCGTTGAGCGGGGTCAGCGTCTCCTTCACCGAGGCGGCGACGGTTTCCGACGCCTTGTTCACCTGGGCGAGATAGCCTTCGAGGGTCGACTTGGCGAAGGCGCTCTGCAGTTCGAAAACTTCCTGGATGCTTTTGGCGGTGGTCAGCGACTTGGCCGCGGCCACGTAGTTGTCCATGGAGGTCTTGGAATAGGCCATGGTCTGCGCGCCGAGGGTTTCGGCGCCCTTGCCGGCGGCGGTGACCGAGGCGACCACCGCCTCGAGGTTATGCTTGGACTGGGCGTTGATCTCATTCATCGCGGTCATCGACTTTTCGACCGCGTCCTTGAACGCTTGGCTGCCGGCGGCGGTGTACTGCTCCGCTGTCGACTTGATGGTTTGGGCGCTGGTGGCCATGGGTTTTGATTCTCCGGCGCGGCGGGTTTGGGGGAGGGGTCCGTGCGGGTTTGGAATTTGACAGCGATAACGTGGGTCGTCAAGAAAAATTTGTGCAGTGCACAATAGCGGCTCCGCTCGTTGTGCGATGCAGCATTCATATATAATTGCGAACGAATCGTCCGCCTGCGGCATTCTTGCTCACTAGTTGTTTACTTTGACGAAAGGAGATGATCGGCATGGTACACGCACGCGTTGGCGGAGCGGGGTCCGCCGGTATTTTCCCGACGAGCGCCCTTATGTATCAGCCCGCCCGCCGCCTTCTCGTGGCACTCACCCTGGCTCTGGCCACCGTCTTCACGGCCGATTTCAGCACGGTCGGCGCCGCCCAGGCCCAGGCGCCCTTCTTCACAATGGCCCCGCGCTATGCGTCGATCGTCGTCGACGCCAGCGACGGCGAGGTGCTTTACCAGCGGAACGCGGACAGTCCGCGCTATCCGGCGTCGATCAGCAAGATCATGACGCTCTATCTGACCTTCGAGGCGCTGGCCTCGGGCCGAATCAAGCCCACCGACATGATCGTGGTTTCGCAGCACGCGGCCAGCATGGCGCCCAGCAAGCTCGGCCTTAAGCCCGGCGAGGTCATCACGGTCGACGATGCGATGCACGCGGTCGCGGTGCACTCGGCCAACGACATGGCCGTGGCCCTGGCCGAGAAGATCGGCGGCAGCGAGGCCCGTTTCGCCACCCTGATGACGCTCCGCGCCCAGGAGCTGGGCATGAGCAACACCCACTACGACAATGCGTCCGGCCTGCCCGATCCGCGGCAGATCTCCACCGCCCGGGATATCGCCACCCTGTCGCGCGCCGTGATGCGCGACTATCCGCAATATTATCGCTTTTTCAGCCTGCGCAGCTTCGACTACCACGGGCTGTACATGACCAATCACAACGGCATGCTGGGCCGCACGCCCGGCGTCGACGGCCTGAAGACCGGCTATATCGGCGCCTCGGGCTTCAACCTGGCCGCCTCGGCCGTGCGCGACAACCGCCGCCTGATCGTGGTTGTGCTTGGCGGCTCATCCAGCGCCGCCCGTGACGCCCACGTCGCCGATCTGTTCGACGCCGGGTTCAGCGTGCTTGGCCATCGCGCGCTCGGCCAGAACATCACCGTGGCCGACAACCTGCATGAACCCATTCCGAGCGGCCAGATCGTTCGTCCGCCAACGGAGCAAGGCTCCGGCGATCAGGCTGGCCTGCAGATCGTGCTGACCGACGCCTCGCCGACCCACCACCTGATCTCCCAGGACGTGCCTGAAGAGATGGGCCCGCCCCGCGTCGACCGTGGCGGCCCACCTGCCCGCGCCGAAGATCGCCGCGCCGCCCGGGCGGCGACCAAGGCCGCGAAGAAGGCGGCCAAGCTGGCCAAGGCCGACAAGACCCACGCCAGGGGCCGCGGTTCCGAAGACGCCGCCTATGCCGTCCAGATCGGCGCCTACAAGAAGAAGGGTCAGGCTCACGACGCCCTCGCCGCGCTGCAGCAGCGCTATGACCGGCTGGGCGACGCCGGCCACGACGTCCAGGCGGCCGGCCACGGCTATTATCGCGCCCGCTTCTCCGGCCTGAGCGCGGCCGAGGCCAAGCGCGCCTGCAACGCCCTGCACGC
>DASYAQ010000244.1:0-6065 GCA_036501225.1 Caulobacteraceae bacterium
CGACCAGACGGTCGAGCAGTTCATCGACGAGACCGCCAAGGCCCTCGGCTCGCCGATCAAGGTGGTGGGCTTCACGCGCCTGGCGCTGGGCGAGGGCGTCGAAAAGAAGACCGACGACTTCGCCGCCGAGGTCGCCGCCCTTTCGACTTAGAAGGCTTCTCTCAGAGGGAGAAGTCTTGCGGGAGCGGGAGCGGTTTGTTCGTTCAGCCCCGGTTAAGCCGCGGGTCGCCAGACTCCGGCGCATGGAACACCATCCCGACTGGCGCAGGTCGAACGAGGCCGAACGGTTGGACGCCATCGGACGGCTGTTGCGCGCCCAGTTCGACCAGATCGCCAAGGCGCCCGCGCCCGCGGTCATGATCGAGCTGGCCGACCGGCTGGAGACCAAGGCCCGTCAGTCGGTCGCCACCCGCGACGACGACGACGACGATGGGGCCGGCCCGTCGCCGCCAAAGGCGTCCGACGCCTGATCGGCATCCATGAGCTTGAGCAGGCGCGCCCGGGCGCGATTGACCCGGCTCTTGATGGTGCCCAGCGCGCAGCCGCAGATCTCGGCCGCCTCCTCGTAGGTCAGCCCAGCGCCGCCGATCAGGATCAGAGCCTCGCGATGTTCGGGCGGCAACCGCATCAGCGCCGCCTGCATCGCGTGCACCGCCACGCTCCAGTCCTGGCTGGCCGCGGCGCTCAAGGCCGCGGCGTATTTGCCGGTCTCGTCGCGCACCTCGCGGCGGCGGTGCGCCACGACGGTGTAATAGGTGTTCCGCAGGATGGTGAAGAGCCAGGCGCGCAGATTGGTGCCGAGTTCGAACCGGTCGCGATGACTCCAGGCCTTGATCAACGTCTCCTGCACCAGGTCGTCGGCGTCGGAGGCGTTGTGGCTCAAGGACCAGGCGAAGGCGCGAAGGGCGGGGATGAGGGCCACGACATCGTCGCGCCAGCTGTCGGTCGGAGGGGTCATCGGCGGGGCGCCGCCGAAATGTGCCCATGCCCGAAAACCGCCATGATCACCTCGAAACCCGAGACAAAACAGGGGAGGTCCGTGCGGAGGCGAAAAACTGGGCTGTCCAAACGGGCGTCCCTGAAATGAACGTGGCCCCGGGGCCTTCCGTTCCGGCCGCGCCCGCCTACCTATAGGGGCCAACAGCGAAGGAACCGGCCGGCGGTGGGTTCGTTTGCGCTGGGTTGCGCGGCGTGCGGGGAGACGAGCGATGATCAGGCCCGGCATGGAGTTCCCCGCTTGAGTCCCCCCGATGGCGCGATCGAACGACCGGCCGAGCGTGAGCACGAGCCGGCGGGCGAGACCGCGCTCGCCAGCCGCTTCGCCCAGGTGCGCGCGGCGACACTGCTTCTGACCACGCCGCTCTCGGCCGAAGACCAGACCGTGCAGTCCATGCCCGACTGCAGCCCGGTCAAGTGGCACCAGGCCCACACCGCCTGGTTCTTCGAGACCTTCCTGCTGGTCCCCAACGATCCGGACTACCAGCCGTTCGATCCGTTGTTCGGCTATCTGTTCAACTCCTACTACGAGACCGTCGGCCCGCGCCGACCGAGGCCGGAGCGCGGCCTGGTCACGCGGCCGTCGCTGAGCGAGGTGCGCGCCTATCGCCGCCATGTGGATGCGGCCATGGCCGAGCTGCTCGCCGGGCCGCTCGGGCGCGACCCCGCCATCGCCGCCCTGGTCGAGCTCGGCCTGGCGCACGAGCAGCAGCATCAGGAACTGATCCTGATGGACGTGCTGCACCTGTTCGCCCAGATGCCCGGTCATCCGGCCTACCGTCCGGTCCCGGCGGTCGAGAGTCCCGATCCAGGCCCGATGGGTTTCGTCGATTTCGCCGGCGGCCTGGCTGAGATCGGCCACGATGGAGCGGGCTTCGGCTTCGACAACGAGACCCCGCGCCACCTGGCCAGGCTCGAGCCCTATCGCCTGGCCGACCGGCTGGTGACCAACGCCGAATGGCTGCGGTTCATGGCCGACGGCGGCTATGCCCGCGCCGAATTCTGGCTCTCCGACGGCTGGGCGACCGCGCGGCGGGAGGGCTGGACCCATCCGCTCTATTGGACCGAAGACGAGGCGGGCGGCTGGAGCGAGATGGGCCTGGGCGGCCTGCGTCCGCTCGACCACAACGGGTCGGTCGGCCACATCAGCTACTACGAGGCCGACGCCTATGCCCGCTGGGCCGGCAAGCGCCTGCCCACCGAGACGGAGTGGGAACAGGCGGCCGCCGGGTTGGACGAGACCGCGGGCGGGCTCGATCTCGACCGCCTGACGCCGCTTGCCGCGACGCCCGGCGAACCCGGCCTGCGCCAGATGTTCGGCGGCCTCTGGCAATGGACGGCCAGCGCCTACGCCCCCTATCCGGGGTTCAGGCCCGACGCCGGGGCGGTCGGCGAGTACAACGGCAAGTTCATGATCAACCAGATGGTGCTGCGCGGCGGCTGTTGCGCCACGCCGCAAGGCCATGTGCGGGCCAGCTACCGCAACTTCTTCTATCCGCATCAGCGCTGGATGTTCTCGGGGTTGAGACTGGCCGAGGACGCCCCGGCCGCCGCCCGCGACAGCCATTTCCGCGACGACGTCCTCGATGGCCTGAGCGCCTCGCCCAAGCGGCTGCCGAGCAAGTATTTCTACGACGAGCGCGGCTCGAGCCTGTTCGAGGCCATCACGGCCCTTCCGGAATACTATCCGACCCGCACCGAAACCGCGCTCCTTGCCGAGGCGGCGCCGCAGATCGCGGCCTATATCTCGCCGAACGCCGCGCTGATCGAGTTCGGCAGCGGCGCCTCGACCAAGACGCGGCTGCTGCTCGATGCCGCGCCCCAGGTCGGGGTCTATATCCCGATGGACATCAGCGCCGACGCCCTGGCCCAGGCGCGGGCGGCGCTGAAGGCCGACTATCCCAGCCTCGAGGTCGCGCCGCTGCTGGCCGACTTCACCAAGCCGATCGCCCTGCCGGCCGCCGCCGACGGGCGGCCGCGCACCGGCTTCTTCCCCGGCTCGACCATCGGCAACTTCCCGCCGGACGAGGCGGTGGGCTTCCTGGAGGTGGCGCGGCGGCTGCTGGGCCAGGGCGCCCAGTTCATCGTCGGCGCGGACCTGGTCAAGGACGAGGCCGTGTTGGTCGCGGCCTATGACGACGCGCAGCAGGTCACGGCGCACTTCAACCTGAACCTGCTCGGCCGCATCAATCGCGAGCTGGGCGGCGATATCGACCTGGCCGGCTTTGGCCATCGCGCCGTGTGGAACGCCGCTGAAAGCCGCATGGAAATGCACCTGGTCAGCCGCGCCGACCAGAGCTTCACCGTGGCCGGCCACCGCTTCTCGATGCGCGCCGGCGAGACCATCCACAGCGAGAACTCCTACAAGTTCACCCTGGACGGTTTCGCCGCGCTGGCCGCCCGCGCCGGCTGGCGCGTCGGCGCACAATGGGTCAGCCCCGACCCGGCCTTCGCGGTGTTCCTGCTGCAGGCCTGGTGAAAACACCGCTCCCGGAGGGGGCGATCATATGGTTTGCAAACCCGGCGGTTCGCCCGGAGCTAGCGCCAGTCCTCCGCGGTCGGCATTGGCATCTGCGGGTGATGGCTCGGCCGAATCGGGCGGTCGGACCTGGTCCAGAACCAGCCCGTATGCGAATTGTCCATCTGGATGACCGCGACCGCGGTGGGATCGAGCGCGGGCATCATGCGGGCGTTCACGCCGAAGACCTTGCCGATATCCGCCGCCGCCATATGCGTCATGCATCCGCATTCCTTGCAGCGGTGAAAGGCGATCGCCCGATCCTGCCAGAGATAGACATCCGTCAGGTCCGGCGCGGGCAGCGAGACCAGCTTCGCGTAGTCCTCCCCATGATAGTAGCTCCACATCGCGCCATATCGCCGGCAGAGCGTGCAGTTGCAGTCGAGCACCCATGCGGGCGGCTCGGAAATCTCGAAACGTACGGCGGTGCAGTGGCAAGCGGCCCTGATCACATCTTCACTTCTTCACCTGGGCCTGTCGGCGGCGACGGGACGCGAGAAGGTTACGAGCTTTGCGCGCCGGCGCAACCGAGTTTCCGCAGGCGCCGAATTGGCGTTCGAATCTGGGAGGCCGCGATCCCTCATCCCGCGCCCGCGGCGCGTGGGCCCCTCCTTCTCCCCTCCCTGGGAGAAGTCCGGGGCGCACGGCCGAAGGTGGTGGCTTGGCTCTAAGCCTGCGCGTTGGAGCGGGCGGCGTCGCTGGAGCGGCGGCGACCGCCGCCGTGGCTGGCTTCGCCGCCCTTGCGGCCGGCGGCGGCGGCCAGATCGCGATCCTGCGAAAAGCTGCGCTTTTCGTCCGGCACGCTCGCGCCACCCTTGCGGGCGATCTCGCGCTGGCGCTCCTTGTCCATCGCGGCGAAGCCCCGGCGGGCGGTTTTGCGGCTGCGGCCGTCTTGCTGCGTCATGGGAAAATCCTTGCACTGTGGTTGAGGGGAGTGGGGGCACGAACAGACAAGCTCCCAGAAGAAGCCCTGAATGCGGCCAAAGTTCCTCTGGAGAACAGACTTTGCGGGGAACCTTTGGGGCTTGGCCGCCATTGAATGGTCAAGTTGGGGGGCGAGGATTTCGCATGTCAGCCAGCGATATCGCGCACCACGTTCCGTATCTGCGCCGCTATGCCCGCGCGCTCACCGGATCTCAAGCCGAGGGCGACGCCACGGTCCAGGCCATGTTCGAGGCGCTGCTGGCCGACCAGCTGAGCCTGGCCGACGATCTGCCGGTCAAGGTGGCGCTGTTCAAGGCCTTCCACACCCATTGGCGGCGCGCCCTGAACGGCCATTCCATCGATGCCGAGATCGGGTCGGGCGCCGAGCGGCGGTTGCAGAGCCTGTCGCCGGAATTTCGCACCGCGCTCCTGCTGGTGCTCATGGAGGGGTTCACCGAGGCCGAAGCCGCGACCATTCTCAGCCTGCCGATCGAGGTCACGCGCGAGCGGCTCTATGAGGCCGAGGCCCAGATCCAGGGCCAGATGGCCACCGACGTGCTGATCATCGAGGACGAGCCGATCGTGGCGCTGGATCTGGAGCGGCTGGTGCGCGAGCTTGGCCATCACGTCACCGGCATCGCCGCGACACGGACGGAGGCCCAGGCCATCACCGCGGCGCAGAAGCCGGGCCTGGTGCTCGCCGACGTGCAGCTGGCCGATGGCTCGAGCGGGCTGGATGCGGTCAACGACATCCTGCGGCGGTTCGACGTTCCGGTGATCTTCATCACCGCCTTCCCGGGCAGCCTTCTCACCGGCGGCAAGGCGGAGCCGGCCTTTCTGGTCGTCAAGCCGTTTCGGGAGGAGGAACTGCGCGCGGTCATCGGCCAGGCGCTGTTCTTCCACACCCCACAGATGGCGCAACCGCAGAGGAACTAGCGGCGCATCCCGACGTTCACGATTTTTCCGATTCCGCAACCTGGAGACCCGCCATGAGCGACGCTGCAACCCCGGTGAACGGCGGCGCGCCGACCAAGGTCCGCAAGGCCGTCGCCAAGACGGCGCGCGCGGCGCCCAAGATGGCGCGCAAGGCGGCCCGCACGGTCGAGACCGAGGCGCGCAGCTTCGCGGCCGAGGCGGACCAGGCGCGCGAGAAGCTGATCGCCACCGCCATCCACCGCGCCCGCGCGCGGCGCGAATACGCCCGGCGCTGGGCCCTGGATCGGGCCGCGGTCGCCGGGGTCGCGGTGCAGTCGCGCCCGGTGACCGCCATCGGCTTCGCCCTCGGCATCGGCGTGATCATCGGCCTGCTGGCGGCGGGGTGATAACAAAACCGCTCATCCCCGCGAAAGCAGGGGACCCAGGTTTTTTGTCTGCGAGGCGAAGCGGCCGTCGCAGCGCTGGAAGATTTGACACAAAGGACACCAAGCACACCAAGAAGAGTAAGGGTCAGTGCTGACCCTTAGTGACCTTTGTGTACTTGGTGGTGAAAAGCTCAGGTCCCCGCCTTCGCGGGGATGAGCGGAATAGTTAGATCCGGCCCCGCTTGACCAGGTCTTCGATGATCGCGCGCGCGCCTTCGGCGGGGTCCTGGCCGTGGGTGGGGATGACCAGTTCGGCGTTTTCCGGG
>DASYAQ010000245.1:0-2074 GCA_036501225.1 Caulobacteraceae bacterium
CCAGCCACTCGTGCGGGCCGCCGCCATAGGCCAGGTTGCCGCGCCGCGTCTGGCGGCCGTAGAGGCCATGTCCGTCCACGCCGCCGAAGGGCATGAGCGGGGCCGGCTCGGTGACGATCATCTCCGCCCGGGCCGGCGCCAGGGGCAGCTTGACCCCGATAGGCGCCAGCAGGGCTTCGGCCTGGGGTCCGGCCGCCACGACCAGATGATCGCATTCGAAGAGACCTTCCGGCGTCTGGACGCCGGTGATCCGGCCGCCCGCTTCGCGGAGGGCGAGCGCCGGGGTGTGCTGCAGCACCCGCCCGCCGAGGTCCTGCAGAGCCCAGGCATAGGCCTGCACCGTGCGTTGCGGATTGGCCTCGCCGCCGAAGGCGCGCAGATGGATGCCGCCGGTGACATTGTCGCCCGCCAGCGGGACCTTCTTGCGCACCTGCCGCGGACCCAGGTCGTCGACCCGGTAGCCGAGGCCGCGGCAGATTTCGGCCATGCGCCGGTAGTTGGCGAGGTGGTGCTCGGTCACCGCGAAGATCACCCGCTCGCGGCGATACTCCGTGGCATAGCCCAGGAGTTCGTCCATCTGCGGCCACAGGCGCTGTTCCTCGTGGAACAGGGGGCTGTGATAATGCGAGGCGCCGCCGCCGTTGCGGCTCGAGGCCTCCCAGCCGACCACGCCCTTGTCCAGCACCAGCACGTCGACGCCTGACCGGGCCAGCCACCATGCCGAGGAGAGGCCCGTGACCCCGGCGCCGACGACGATGACCCCGGCTCCTTTCGGTTTGGGGCTGCTCATCCTTCGCCGCCCAGGATGCCGGCCGACAGCGCCTCGCGCTCGGTGCCGATGTCATCGTAAGGCGTCCACTGGCCGGAGATGCCCATCCAAACGTCCCAGCCGCGACTCATGGCCGGCGTCTCGTCCCAGGCCGCCAGCACCTTCAGAGGCAGTGGCCGGACCGGCGCCCGATAGCTGGTCAACGGCGCGCGCTGAGGCGGAAGATTCGAAGCCGCCGTCAGGGTCAGCGCGATCTGCTCGCGGCATCGGCGGCCCTGGCACGGTCCCATGCCGGCGCGGGTGAGGCGCTTGATCTGATCCGGGTTCGGCGGACCGTCATCCAGCAGGCGGGCCAGGTCGCGGCCGGACTGGGCCCGGGAGGGCGGACCGAGATAGGCCGGCGGCCGGACCGCCAGCAGGGCCTCTCGGCTCACCGCTTCGCACTGGCAGACGATGGTGCCTGCGGCGTTGGCCTCGTTGAACGCCGCAAGCCAGGCTGCCTGATAGGCGACGGCGTCCGGTCCGGCGGCTGTCTGTGGCGCGGCGGGCTCATGGACTCCGCGGCCGAGGGACGCGAGCGCCGCCCGGGCCGCCAGAAGCCCTGAAAGGGCCGCGTCTTCCCTGGCAAGCGGCGCCCCGCCGGGGGCGCCGGCCGCGTCGCCGGCGACAAACACCTGGCTCAGGCTGGTTGAGACACCGTCGGCGCTGACGGGCGCATAGCCGCCCAGGGTCGGCTGCATCGCGAGGTCCACGCCCAGGACATCGAGGAGCTCGATCGCCGGGGTCAGGCTGATCGCCTCGACGATGGTGTCGCAATCGATCGCGCGACGATCGGGGCCGGCGGCAATCTCGAGCGACGTGACGCCGCCGATGCCGCCGCCGGCGCCCACCGGGACAGCGCCGGCGATCACCGGAATGTCGTCGAAATCAGCTAGCGACGCCGCGCCGGCCTCGATGACGGCGACGATCTCAACGCCCTTGGCCTGCGCCAGCCGGGCCGTCTGCGCCGCCAGCGCGCCCGAGCCCAGGATCGCGATCCGGCGGCCGGCGAAGGCGTCGTAAGTGCGGACGAGGGACGCGAAGGCGCGCGCGCCCATCACTCCCGGCTGGTCCCAGCCACCGAAGGCCAGCGCCACGTCGCGGGCGCCGGCCGCGACGACAAGCGCTTCGAAACCCACCGTCCAGGCCCGCTCGGAGTCGGCCAGTCCGGCGATGGCGCCGGGAAGGGCCGCCAGGCCCCAGCCGGGAACCCAGGCGCCCCAGCAGGAGACGCCGAGGGCGATCTCGGCGCCGGCGTCCAGGGCC
>DASYAQ010000246.1:0-2477 GCA_036501225.1 Caulobacteraceae bacterium
CAGGCTGGAGGCGGCGGAAGCGGTGCTGGCGCGGGAAACCCAGGCGGCGGCCCGGCTCGACGCCGCCCTGGCCGATCCGGCCCTGTTCGGCCGCGATCCGACCCACGCCGCCGAACTCGGTCGCCGCCGGCAGCGGGCGCAGGAGGCGGTGGACAAGGCCGAAGCCGCCTGGCTGGCCGCCGCCGAAGCCTACGAACTGGCCAATGCGGAGCCTAGCCGCACTTGACCGCGGTGATCAGGCCGGTCTGGGCGTCGAACAGTATGTCGGTGCGGTCGGGCTGGTAGTCCTGGGTCACCGGACAGGTGGTGCAGGAGACCCGGCGATTGCTCGGGTCGACCGGCACCGGGATCGCGGTGCGCGGCTTGCCGACCAGCCAGGCCAGGTCGGCGGCCTCGCAGCGCGATTCGATGGCCGGCGGCGGGGCGACGACCTGCGCCGGTTGCTGGCCCGATTGCGGGACCTGCGCGGTCAGCGGCGGCGCGGGCTGGGCCGCCATCGGCGTCTGCGGCCGCGCCGCGCCGGTGACCACCGCGATGACCGCGACCACGCCGATCAGATGCAGGCCGACAAAGACCGCCAGGCGTTTCATGCTTGCTGCTCCCATCCGCGTTCCGTTCCCTGCCGCCAGTAGGAGACCGGGTGACCGGCGGCCTTAAACCCCGTCCAGCGGCCGCGCGCCTGCGCCGTCGCCGCCTCGTCGCGGCCGTCGAACAACAGCACGCAACGTTCATAGCCGTCGAGCGGCCCGGCCTCGGCGCCGTCGACCAGGAAGAGCGCCTGGGCGCCGTTCAGATTCTCCGAGCCGGTCGTCAGCAGGATCGGCTGGCGGTCGGCCATGGGCTCGCCGGCGGTCCCGTGCGCCAGAAAGCTGTCGTCGCGAAAGCTCCACAGCCAGCCGTCCAGATGCTCGATCCGCTCGACCTCGGCGGTGCGCACCAGCGCCTTCCAGCCCTTGGCCAGGGTCTTTTCCAGCAGCTCCGGCAGCGCCTGGTCCAGCGCGGTGCGCTCCAGATGGTAGAACCAGACCTCGCAAACGCCGGCGCTCATGGTCAGCTCTCGGATGGGAATGACAAGGCTTCTATCAGGCTGTGCAACGCCCCCGCCACCCTGTCGGGATCCGTAAGCATGGCCAGATGATGCAACGACAGCCGCGCAACCGTCCATCCCGCCGCCACCCCTGCGCCCGCCTCGGCCTCGTAGCCGGCGCTCAGTTGGAGATAGGCGCAACCAGTCGGGGGAGCGACGCGAGCTGTCGGCGCGGGTTCGGCCAGATACCTCAAGGGAATCGCCTTGGCCTCGGCTGAGAAGGCGGCCCTGACGCCCGCCTGCGGCAACAGCCCGGCCAGCACCGGCGCCGGAAACCAATCCGGCCAAGCCGGAATGCGACCATCGGTCGCTCGCTCCCGCAACCTTGCCGACAGGTCCGGTGGCGCCGTCTCGAACCAGGACTTGCCCGGATGCGGCAGAATGGCGTCGACAAAGACCATGGCGCTCGCGCCGCTCGGCAAGGCCTCGGCGACCGCCGGCAGAACACCGCCGGCCCCGCTGTGGCCGACGAGCAGCCAGGGCTCTGAATCGAGATCGGCGGCGATGCGGCTGGCCAACGCGTCATAGAAGGGCGGTTCGACATCCCAGGCGCAAGCGACCGGGGTCTCGACGCGCGGATAGCCCAGCGACCGCAGGGCCTCAGCCGTTTCCCGCCAAGTCATCGGCCCGACCAGCGGGCTATGGATGAGGGCAAGGCGCGGCCGTCTCACTGGCCGGTCAGGTCTCGTAGCTGTCGGCGACGAACTGGTTCAACAGCCGCACGCCGAAGCCGGTGGCGCCCTGCGGGATGGTGGCGACGGTCGAGGGCTTCTTCCAGGCGACGGCGGCGATGTCCAAGTGCGCCCAGGGCGTGTCGCGCACGAAGTGCTGCAGGAAGAGCGCCGCGGTGATCGAGCCGGCCGGCCGGCCGCCGGTGTTCTTGACGTCGGCGGCGTCGCTCTCGATCTGCTTTTCGTAGGCTTCCGGCAGCGGCATGCGCCACAGCGCATCGCCCGAAGCCTGGCTGGCCTTGAGCAGCCGCTCGGCCAGCTGCTCGTTGTTCGAATAGAGCCCGCCGAAATCGTGGCCCAGCGCCACCACGATGGCGCCGGTCAGGGTGGCCAGGTCGACGACCAGCCTGGGTTTGAAGCGATCCTGCACGTACCAGAGGGCGTCGGCCAGCACGAGCCGGCCCTCGGCGTCGGTATTGATCACCTCGATGGTCTGGCCGGACATGGAGGTGACGATGTCGCCCGGCCGCTGCGCATTGCCGTCGGGCATGTTCTCGACCAGGCCCAGGATGCCCACGGCGTTGACCGGCGCCTTGCGGCCGGCGAGCACGTGCATCAGGCCGGTGACCGCCGCCGCGCCGCCCATGTCCCAGATCATGTCTTCCATGCCGTCGGCGGGTTTCAGGCTGATGCCGCCGGTGTCGAAACAGACCCCCTTG
>DASYAQ010000247.1:0-3119 GCA_036501225.1 Caulobacteraceae bacterium
AGGCGAAGTCGACGGCGGTGGCGATCTGGAACGGCGCGACCAGCCGGCCGGCGTCCAGGTCGGCCTGGGCCAGGGTGCGCTTGGCCAGGGCCACGCCCCGGCCGCCCACCGCCGCCTCGATCACCAGGCTGGACTGGTTGAAGCGCGGGCCGCGGGCGCCATCGACGCCTTTGACGCCGCGGGCGGCGAGCCACATGGTCCAGTCGGGGCAGGATTCGTCGGCGTCTGGCGAGCCGTCGTGCAGCAGGACGGCGCCCGCGAGGTCGCTCAGATTTTCTAATGGATGGTCGGCGAGCAGTTCGGGGCTGGCCACCGGAATGACGGTCTCCTGCATCAGCCGGATGACCTCCAGCCCCGGATAGCGGCCGGCGCCGTAGCGGATGGCCAGGTCGATTTCGCCGCTGGTGAAGTCGGTGAGCTCCATGCCGGCGGAGACCCAGACGTCGACATCGGGATTCAGCGCCTCGAAGGCGCCCAAACGGGGCAGCAGCCATTTCGAGGCGAAGGAGGGCGGCACGGTCACCGTCAGCCGCCGGCCGTCCACCGCGGCGGTGAGCATGGAGGCGGCCTCGGCCAGCCGGTCGAAGGCCTCGCGCAGGGCCGGCAGGGCGATCTGCGCCGGATCGGTGAGCAGGAGGCCCTTTGGCGTGCGCTTGAACAGGGCGACGCCGACATAATCCTCCAGATTCTGGATCTGCTGGCTGACCGCGCCCGGCGTCACCGACAGCTCGTCGGCGGCGCGGCTGAAGTTCAGGTGGCGGGCGGCGGCTTCGAACGCCCGCAGCGCGTTCAGGGGCGGCAAACGGCGTCTATGTTCCATCAATTTTCCTGCACAGCCCGGCAGAAGTCCTTGCTTGCGAAGTGAGGGGCTAACGACCATTTTGCAAGGACCGCCGCCTCAATGGCCCTTTTGGCGACGGGAATCTGGCGGGGCGGGCGGCGACGCTCGCCCCGCTCTTAGCATTAGGCAGGGGTTTAGAGGACCTATTGATGTCACGCCGTGAAGGCCAGCGTCATCGCAACAGCCGACTGGTGGTCCTGAGGGGCCAGGCCAGCCGCGCGGGCGTGGTCTGGCTGGTCGGCGCCGGGCCGGGCGATCCGGACCTGCTGACCGTCAAGGCGCTGCGGCTGCTGCAAGGCGCCGACGTGGTGGTTCACGATCGCCTGACCCCGCGGCCGATCCTCGACCTGGCCGGCCCCAAGGCGCGGCTGATCGACGTCGGCAAGCGCAAGTCGCATCACACCCTGCCGCAGGACGACATCAACCAGCTCTTGGTGGCGCTGGCCCGCGAGGGCCTGAGCGTGGTGCGCCTGAAGGGCGGCGACCCCTTCCTGTTCGGACGTGGCGGCGAGGAGCTGCGGACCCTGCGCGCCGCCGGCGTCGAGACCCATGTGGTTCCGGGCGTCACCGCGGCCCTGGCCGCGGCGGCGGGCGCCGGCGTGGCGCTGACCCATCGCGGCCTGGCCCAGGCGGCCATCTTCGTCACCGGCCATGCGGCCAGCGGCGGCGAGCCCGACCTGGACTGGGCCTCGCTGGCGAAAACCAACCAGACCGTGGTGGTCTATATGGGGCTTTCGACCGCGCCGGGCATCGCCGCGCGGCTGATTGGCGCCGGCCGTTCGGCCTCGACCCCGGCCCTGGTGGTCGAGAACGCCAGCCTGGCCAACGAACGGCGCATCCTCAGCACGCTGGGCGGGCTGGGCGAGGCGACGCAAGGCCTCGATGGCCCGGCGCTGCTGATCATCGGCGAGGTGGCGGCCATGGCCGACATCCGGCCGATCGTCGCCCGGCTCGACGAGCCGGCCAACGAACGGGTGCGCTCATGAGGGCGCTGACGGCCAACCGGCTGGTCGACGGCGACGTGGTGTTCTGGGCGCACGGCCGCTGGGTCGAGCGCTTCGGCCAGGCCGAGCTGTTCAGCGAGGACGCCCCCGCCGAGGCGGCCGAGGCGCACGGCAAGGCCCAGCCCACCGTGGTGGTCGAGCCCTATCTGATCGAGGTCGTCGAGACCGACGAGGGCCCGGCGCCGGCCGCCTATCGCGAACGGCTGCGCGCGCTCGGGCCGACCAATACCCCCCAGCACGGCAAGCAGGCGGACGGTGGGGACGACATCGCGGCCCTGAACCACGCCACGGTGCACGCCCGCGCCTCGGGCGGCCGCGCCAAGCTGATCAAGCGTTAAGAGGCCGGCGATGTACCGCTACGACACCCTCGACAAGGAGTTCCTCGCCGACCGGTCGGCCGAGTTCCGCCATCAGGTCGCTCGCCGGCTCGCCGGCGAACTCACCGAGGACCAGTTCAAGCCGCTCAGGCTGAAGAACGGCCTCTATCTGCAGCTGCACGCCTATATGCTGCGCATCGCCATCCCCTATGGAACGCTGGACGTGCGCCAGCTGCGCCAGCTGGCCCACATCGCGCGCACTTACGACAAGGGCTACGGCCACTTCACCACGCGCACCAATCTGCAACTGCACTGGATCAAGCTGCGCGACATGCCGGCGATTCTCGACGCCCTGGCCGAGGTCGACTTGCACGCCATGCAGACCTCGGGCGACTGCGTCCGCAACGTCACCGCCGATCCGCGCGCCGGGGCGACCGCCGAGGAGGTCGACGACCCGCGCGTCTGGGCCGAGGTGATCCGCCAGTTCACCACCCTGCACCCTGAGTTCAGCTACCTGCCGCGCAAGTTCAAGATCGCGGTGACGGCCTCGCCGCACGACCGCACGGCCGCCAAGACACACGACGTTGGCCTGGCGCTGAAGCGCGGCCGCGACGGGGTGCTGGGCTTCGAGGTCATGGTCGGCGGCGGTCTCGGCCGCACGCCCTATATCGGCCAGACCATCCGCGAACACCTGCCGGTCGGACGGGTGCTGTCCTATCTCCAGGCGATTTTGCGGGTCTATAACCGCGAGGGCCGCCGCGACAACAAGAACAAGGCGCGCATCAAGATCCTGGTGGCCCAGATGGGCGCCGAGGCCTTTGCCCGCGAGGTCGAGGCCGAATGGGCGCTGATCGACGGCTCGAAGATCGACCTGCCGGACACCGAGCTGGCCCGCGTGCGCGCCTTCTTCGCCACCCGGTTCGAGACCCGGCCGGCGGTGTCGCCGGCCTTCGAGGC
>DASYAQ010000248.1:0-4331 GCA_036501225.1 Caulobacteraceae bacterium
TCCTTGAAGTTGGCCTCGACCCAGAACCGGTTCGAGACCAGCGAGAACACCGGCTGCGCGGCGTTGACATAGTTGCCGACCTGCAGCTGATCGACCTTGGTGACGACGCCGTCCTGGGCGGCGACCACATCGATGTAGCCCTGGTTCAAGGCGGCGTTGGCCACCCGGGCGGCCGCCACCCGCACGGTGGGCGCATCGTCGTCGGCAAGATTGGGATCGCCGCCAAGCGGGGCCAGTGCATTGGCCAGCTGGGCCTGCGCCGAGGCGACCTGGCTGCGCGCCCGGTCGGCCTGGTCGACGGCCTGGGCGACCTGGGCGGCGGTGCCGGTGCCGGCGAGCAGAAGCGCGCGCGCCCGCTTGGCCTCGCCGGCCAGATAGGCGGCGCTGTCCTGGGCGGTCTTCAGCATGGCCTGTTGCTGGCGATAGGTGGCCTTCAGCGCGTCGATCTGCAGCCTGGCGGCGGCCAGGCTGGCCTGGGCCTCGGCGGTGGCGGTCTGAAGGGGGCGTCCATCGAGCTGGAACAACAGCTGGCCGGCGCGCACCAACTGGCCTTCGTGCACGGCGATGGTCACCACGCGGCCGGAGATGCTCGAACTGACCTGCACCCGCGCGCCGACGACCTGGGCGTCGTCGGTGGATTCGTAGCGGCCGCCGGTCAGATAGACGAAGAAGCCCACGACCACGACCAGCACCACCGCGCCGATCATCAGCGGCCAGCGCAGCCGGCGCACCAGACCGCGCGACGCCGCCGGCGGCTGGGCGAACTCCTCCGCGAAGGCTTGTTCGGGGGTTTCCGCCTCTATGGGGGATTCGGCGGAATCGGCAGGGCTCATTGAAGCATTTCCACAAGCGACAGCCGCCGCGCTCATGCGGAAATACGCACGAACCGTCGGCGGCGCCAGAGCGCCAAGTCAACCGCACAGGCGAAAACGCCCGCATGCGGAGACCGGCTGCCGCTAACCTAAGGCTTGGCGCGGCATGAGCCAAATGATAAGTTATCACCGGTAAAATGCAGGATGTTCATTTTCCCTCGCTGGACCTCAACCTGCTCAGGGTTTTCGACGCCCTGGCCGACGAGCTCAGCGTGACCCGCGCCGGCGCGCGCCTTGGCCTGAGCCAATCGGCGGTCAGCCATGCGCTGGGCCGATTGCGCCATACGCTGGAAGATCCCCTGTTCGTGCGTGGCTCCGAGGGCATGCGGCCGACCGCGCGGGCGCAGGAGATCGCCCCGCGGCTGCGCCAGGGCCTGGCCCAGCTGCAGGAGGCGCTGAGCCCGACCGCGTTCAACCCCGCCGATACGGGTCGCCGCTTCACCATCGCCACCAGCACCTATGCCTCCGCCGTCCTGATGCCGGAAGTGATGAGCCTGATCCGCGCCGAGGCGCCGGCCGCCGAGCTTCGGCTCTACGGGATCGATCCGTCGCTCAGCGACGACCTGGAGAGCGGCCGCACCGACCTCGCCATCGGCGGGTTCGGCCGCGTCGCGCCGCGCTTCGACCGCGAGGTGCTGTTCAGCGAGACGGCGGTCTGGGCGCTCAGCGCGCGCCACCCCGCGGCTTCGGCCGAGAGCCTGACGCTGGAGGCGCTGGCCGACCTGCCCCAGGTGATCCTTTCCGTCGCCCAGGACCGCGCCATCGACGGGCGCCTCACCGAGGGCGGGCTGGAGCGCTGGGTGATCTGGGACGATCGCGGCGCCCTGGACGAGGCGTTGGCCAAGATCGGCCGCTCGCGGGTGATCGCCATGACCGCGCAGGACGCGCAGAGCGCGCTGGCCGTCGTCAGCCGCACCGACATGGCCGCGCTCGCGCCGCGCCGGCTGGCGACGGCCTGCGCCCAGCAATATGACCTGAAGCTGTTCGAGCCGCCCTACCGCTCGCCGGCCATCGACATCGAGGCCCTTTGGCGGCGCGATCTGGGCCCGACCGCCGCGGTCGATTGGCTCAGAAGCCGGCTCAGAGCGGCGGCGGCTCGATTATGAGCCGGGCCACGCCGCTTCTGGTCCGGGCTGGCGCCGGGGCGATCGCCGGGCGGCTTTCGAACATCTCCCGGAACTTGAGGTCACGGGCCTGTTCGCGTTCGGTCATCAGCGCCGCGCGCTTGACGTCGGCGCGCGCTTTTTGGCTGCGCGCCCGCCAGGACACGATCGCGGCGCCGCCAAGGATGGCGAGCACCGAGGCGGTGACCGTGTTCACCTCGGTCGCATAGAGATTGAAATTGGGCGGGCTGGAATCGATGAAGTTGCGGGCGAAGTATAGTTCGGTGCCCTGAACGACCATCGCGGCGGCGAGCCAGAGGCTGCCGTGCCGGACCGCCAGATAGAGGAATCCGCAGGAGACGGCGAAGGTCGAGACAAGTTCGAGATAAGGGCTGATGTGCGAAAGCGAGTAGCCCAGGTGATGCGAGATGGGCCCCGCGACGTCTTCAAGCAGCGTCGGGACCAGGAGCACGATCGCACCATATCGCTCCGGCTTGTCGCCCTTGAACAGGGCCAGGCCACCGGCAACCGGGATCGCACACAGCTGGAGCACATAGGTTACGTATGTGATCGCATAAAGCATAATCGCGCCTCAGAAACCTGAGGCGCGATTACACGAGTACTCTTAACTTAGCGAAAACGGAGGCTAGGACGCCATCCGAAGGGCGTCGTTGTCTTCTTCTTCGGTGACTTCCGGCTTGAACCCGCCATCCGCCTTCACGGGGATGTGCAGAGCCTTGGCGATGCGGCCCAGGCCCTTGTGGCTGGCGACCAGCGAGGCGCGGGCGGTGTTGAGCGCGGCGAGGGCCTCGATGACGGCGGCGAGTTCCTTATCGCCAACAGTCGTCGACAGGCCGACTTCGCGCCGGGCGGTGATCAGTTCGGAGACCAGCTCCGACACTTCGAGAATGGCGGTGTCCACCGTCTTCTCGGTCGCGTGCAACTTGCCGACCACGCGCTTAGCGACAAAAGCCTTATCCATAAGTCCCTCTCCAGTCCGATACCACTAACGGTAGGTTAACCTAAACATAATCCTAACCGTTACACCAGGGGTTTATGGTTAATGATAAGGGAAAAATTGTCGCACCTGTGGTTGCAGTGCATCAGCACAGGCTGAGCCGTGGGCCAGCTTGGCCGTAAGGTTCGGATAACGCTGATTTTTTCGCCGGGGCGGACGATTCAGGCGTCAGGCGCGACGAACAGGAATCAACCCCGAAATACTTCATCTGAACGGGCGTCCGAGCCCGGCGAAGCGGGCAACGGACGCTTCCACGGCCAAGCTCTCGCATCGTCCTGGCGGTTAATGGCCGGCCGGCGAGAAGGGAACCGTTAGGACCTGTCCGGCTATAGGTCGAGCGGGTGCGGCGGCGCATCGCGGCGGACGGCGGGACCGGATGAGCAGGCAGGAAGCGGGGTCGAGCGTCGGGGCGCGCGGCGTTTCCTTCGAAAACAGGATCGCGATCTCGGCCCTGGTCACGGCCGTCGCGGTGCTGTTTACGGCCAGCGCGCTGTTCATCGTCGAGCAGTGGCAGAGCGGCCAGATCGACCTGAAACGCAATCAGTCGACCCTGACCCGGATCGTCGCCGACCAGTTGGCGACCGCCGTCGCCCGCGGCGACCTTCCCGCCGAACAGACGATGCTGAGACAGCTGGTCGCCGCGCCCGAGGTCCATGCCGCAACCCTGTTCGACGCCCGGGGCCGCCGCGCCCTGCAGGCGAACGACGCCGCCGGCGGCGAGCCCGCCGATACGGGCTATTTCGATACCCGCGCCAGCCTGACCGCCGGCGGCCGGAACCTCGGCGAACTGGTGGTCAGTTCACGCGCCTTCGACCGGGCCTCGATCATCCCGCGCTATCTCGCCGTCTGCGGGGCGCTGTTCTTCGCCGCGACCGGCCTGGCGCTGTTCATGGGCCGCTGGCTGGCCGGCCTTGTCGTCCATCCGGTCAACCGGCTGTCCCAGGCCATGCGCGACGTGACCGATTCAGGCGACTATTCCCAGCGGGTTCCCAACTGGGCGCGCGACGAGTTTGGCATCCTCACCGACAGCTTCAACGACCTGCTGGCCCAGTTGCAGGCCAATGACAACGCCCTGCACCGGGCTATGACCGACCTAGTCGAGGCGCGCGACGCCGCCCAGGCCGCCAATGTGCTGAAGTCGCAGTTCCTCGCCAATATGAGCCACGAGATCCGCACGCCGTTGAACGGCGTCCTGGCCATGGCCCAGATCATCGAGATGGGCGAGCTCTCGGCCCAGCAGCGCGAACGCGTCGAGGTGATCCGCCGCTCGGGCGAGGAATTGCTGGCCGTGCTCAACGACGTGCTCGACATTTCCAAGATCGAGGCCGGCAAGATGGA
>DASYAQ010000249.1:0-1666 GCA_036501225.1 Caulobacteraceae bacterium
AGCCCCATGGCGCTGGCGGCGACCGCGGCCGGCAGCACGCCGGAGACGGCGGCGATCCGCCCGTCCAGGCCCAGTTCGCCCACCGCCGCCCAGTCGGTCAGGGCGTCCGGTGGGATGATGCCCATGGCCGCCATGATCGAAAGCGCGATCGGCAGGTCATAGTGGCTGCCTTCCTTGGGCAGGTCGGCGGGGGCCAGATTGACCACGATATGCTTGCCCGGCAGGGCCAGGCCGAGGCCGGTGAAGGCCGCGCGCACGCGCTCGCGGCTCTCCGCCACCGCCTTGTCGCCGAGGCCGACAATGACGAAGGCGAACTCGCCGTTGGTCAGCTGCACCTCGACATCGACGCGCCGCGCTTCCACGCCCTGGAAGGCCACCGTGACGACCCGCGCAACCATGAAAAGCTCCCCGACTTATCCACAACTCCAGCATGGCCTCTGGAGCGGATCAAGAACAAAAAAAGAACTTTTATGGAAAAGGCGGGAATTCAGTCACTTAGCAGACACATTCCTGCCATGAGTCCCAATCCGTCCTCAGCGTCCCCCGGTCGAGCCGAAGCCGCCCTCGCCGCGCGCGGTCTCGCTAAGGGTCGCCACCTCGTTCCAGGCGGCGTTGGTCACCGGCGCGATGACCAGCTGGGCGATGCGGTCGCCGCGCCGGATGGTGAAATCCTCTTCGCCGAGATTGATCAGGATCACCCTCACCTCGCCGCGATAGTCGGCGTCGATGGTGCCCGGCGCGTTCAGGCAGGTGATCCCTGAACGTATCGCCAGCCCGGAACGCGGCCGCACCTGGGCCTCGAACCCGGGCGGTATGGCCATGGTCAGGCCGGTGGGGATGGCGGCGCGTTGGCCCGGGCGCAGGTCGAAGGGCGCGTCCTCGGGGATCGCGGCGCGCAGGTCCATGCCGGCGGCGTGCGCGGTCTCATAGGCCGGCAGCGGCAGGCCCTCGGCATGGGCCAGGCGGACGACTTCGATGGCTGGGGTCACGCCAGGTCCTCGGCGATGCGGGCGGCCAGGCGCGCGGCGATCTCGATCTTCGACGCGCGGGGCCAGGCTTCGGTCCCCTGCGGATAGACCAGCAGCACCTGGTTCTCGTCGCCCCCCATGATCCCGTCGTCGGCGACATTGTTGGCGACGATCCAGTCGCAGCCCTTGCGCGTGAGCTTGGCGCGGGCGTTGGCCTCGACATCGTTGGTCTCGGCGGCGAAGCCGACCACCAGCTTGGGCCGGTCGGGGCCGGAGCGCGACAGGGCGGCCAAGATGTCGGGGTTTTCGACCAGGCGCAGGGTCGGCGGGCCGTCCTTGCCCTTCTTCAGCTTGACGCCGAACACCTCGTCGGCGCGCCAGTCGGCGACCGCGGCGACGCAGACGGCGGCGTCGGCGGGGAGGGCCGCCTTGCAGGCCGCCAGCATCTCCCGCGCCGTCTCGACGTCGAGCCGGGTGACGCCCGGAGGGGCGGAGATCGCCACCGGACCGGACACCAGCGTCACCCGCGCCCCCAACGCCGCCAGGGCGCCGGCGATGGCGTAGCCCTGCTTGCCGGACGAGCGGTTGGTGATCACGCGCACCGGATCGATCGGCTCGGCGGTTGGCCCGGCGGTGATCAGCACGTGCTTGCCGCTGAGCGGTCCTCCGCTGCCCAGCATCGCCATCGCGGCGTCGAA
>DASYAQ010000250.1:0-2246 GCA_036501225.1 Caulobacteraceae bacterium
AACCTGAGAAACGCTTCGTCCGCCGCGCCGGTCGCTTGGGCGGCTTCGAGCAGGCGCGGGGCAAGCCTGGTGAACAGTTCGCGGCCGCGCTCGCTGCGGGTGGCGGCGATGCGACCGTGATGCCAGGCCCGGATGGTCGCCGACACCCGCGCCGGATCGGAGAAGCCCATCCGCGCCAAGGTCCGCAGGGTTTCCGGATCGTCCTCGACCCCGGTGAACACCAGGCTGCCGAAGCGCGAGGACAGGTCCTCGCCGTCGACGAATAGCTGGCCGTAGCGGCGGTTGACCGCCTTGAGCAGCCGGCCAACCCGGGCGTCGAACCCGCGCAGGCTGGCATCGCCTGACAGGGCCGCGATGCGGCGGCGGTCGGCGGCGGCCTCGGGCAGCTTGTGGGTCTGTTCGTCGGCGATCATCTGGGCGCGGTGCTCCAGCGCCCGCAGGTCGCCATAGGCCCTGGTGAGTTCGCCGGCCGCCTCAGCCGAAACGTGGCCGGCGGCGGCGAGCGCGGCCAGGGCGTCGAGCGTGCGGTTGGCGCGCAGGCCGGGGTCGCGGCCGCCCAGGATCAGTTGCTGGGTCTGCACGAAGAACTCGATCTCGCGGATGCCGCCGCGGCCGAGCTTCAGGTCGGCGCCCCTGGCGGTCAGCCGCTCGTCGACCTTTTCGGCGTGGATCTGCCGCTTGATCGACTGGATGTCGGCGATGGCCGCGAAATCGAGATTGCGCCGCCAGACAAAGGCAGAAAGCTCGTCGAGGAAGGTCTGGCCCCGCGCCATGTCGCCGGCCGCCGTGCGCGCCTTGATGAAGGCCAGCCGCTCCCAGTTCTGACCGAGGCCCTGATAATAGTCGATCGCCGCCGCCATCGGCACCGCCGGCGGGGTGAAGGACGGGTCGGGACGCAGACGCAGATCGACCCGGAAAACGTAGCCGTCGGAGGTACGCGCCTGAAGCAGTTCGGCCAGCGCCCGGGTGGCGCCGGCCGCGAACGCCTCCGGCTCGACGCCATCGGCCAGCGGCAGCCGCTCCGGCTCATAGAAGACCGAAAAATCGATGTCGCTGGAATAGTTGAGCTCGAAGGCGCCGTACTTGCCCATGGCGATGCAGAACAGGCCGGGGATCGGCCCCTCGTCGCCACCGGCTTCGGCGCGCAGCCGCCCCGCGGCGGTCTCGCGGCGCGCGACCTCGGCAAGGGCCACGGCCACCGCCACGTCGGCGAAGCGGGTCAGCGCGGCGGTCACCTGGTCTAGGTCCCAGACGCCGCCGAGGTCGCAGAGCGCGGTCAACAGGTGCAGCTCGGCCTTGGCCCGCCGCAGGCTGTGCTCGGCCGGGCCCTCGGCGGCCTCGGCCAGGATCGCGGCAAGCACCGGCCCATCCTCGCCGCTCAGCATCCGACCGAGCGCGTCTGGATAGCGCCGCGCCAGGCTGGCCAGATAGGGCGAGGCGGCGAAGACCGGCGCCAAGGCGTCGGCCGCCAGGCCGAGCGGCGCGCTCCAGCCGCCCTCGGCCGCCGCCTGGGCAAGGGTTTCAAGCAGATCCTCGGCGCGGCGCTTGTCCAGCACGGGCCCGCAGGGGCGGAGGCGCTCGGCCAGCATCGGGCGCCTTCAGGCCGCCCTCGGCAGCACCAGGGCGACGCGCAGGCCGGGACCGAACTCGCCCACCTTGCCGGGGCCCTCGTCCAGCTCCAGCCGCCCGCCGTGGGCCTGGGCCACCGCCGCCACCAGGGAGAGACCCAGGCCGGCGCCGGGCTGGTTGCGGCTGTTCTCCAGCCGCACGAACCGCTGCACGATCCGGCCGCGGTCCTGGTCGCAGACGCCGGGTCCGGTATCGGTGATGGAAAACTCGATCTCGCCGGACGAGCGCCGCCGCGAGCGCAGCATGATGGCGCCGCCGCGCGGGGTGTACTTCACCGCATTGTCCAGCAGATTGGCCAGGGCCTGGGCGAGGAATTCGCGATCGCCGCGCACGCTCAGGCCCGGGGCCAGCTCGGCCTGGAAATCAAGCCCGTGCTCCTCGCAGGCCGGTTCGTAGAGCTCGGCGATGTCGGCGGCCAGCTGGCTCGGATCGAAAGACGCCGACTTGGGCGTCGCGCCGGCCGCCTCCAACCGGGCGATGGCCAGGACGGTTGCGAAGGTGGCCAACAGCGCGTCGGCGTCGTCCAGCGCCTGGGCCAGGGCCGCCTTGGGATCGCCCTTGCCGGCCTCGACGTCGAGCAGGGCGAGCTCCAGCCGGGTGCGCAGCCGGGTGAGCGG
>DASYAQ010000251.1:0-9424 GCA_036501225.1 Caulobacteraceae bacterium
GGCGCGGTCGAACCACGCCGCGGCCTCGTCGAAGCGGCGCTGGTCCATGGCCAGCTTGGCCATGCGGATCTCCAGCCCGGCCACGGCGCCGCCGGCGGCCTGGTAGCGCGCCATCAGCTCCCAGCCCTCGGGGGCGCGGCCACGCCGCCGGTAAAGGTCGCTGAGGTTGTTCAGCGCCCCGGTATGGGTCGGCTCGATGCGCAGCGCCTGTTGGTAGTGGCTGATGGCGCGGGTCATCTCCTCGATCGCCTGCAGCGAGACCGCCAGGTTGAAATGCGCCTGGGCGTCGCCGGGGGCGATGCGCGCCGCGCGCTCCAGCAGCGCCAGCGCGTCGGCGCGCTTGCCCTTCGAGGCGGTGGCCAGCGCCCAGAGCTGCAGGGCGAGCGGCTGGTCGGCGGCGTCCGCGCCGAGTCCGCGCAATTGCGTCAGGCAGTCGTCGACGCGGCCCTGGGCCCAGGCCTGCATCGCCGTGTCGAGCGTCATTGCGCGGCCACGAGCGCTTTGAGCGATCTGGCCGTCTTGGCGATGACCCCGTCCCAGTCCGCCGGCGCGGTCTGGCGGATCAGGCGCATGTCGCGGTACCAGTAGCTGCGCTCGCCGGTGAGCGACCAGCGGCAGTCGGCGAAGTCGTGCAGCAACAGCCAGACCGGCTTGCCCAGCGCCCCGGCCAGATGGGCGACGGCGGTGTCGACGGTGATCACCAGGTCGAGTTCGCCGATCAGGGCGGCGGTGTCGTCCAGGCTGCGCAGGTCGGTCGAGACATCGAGCAGCCGGCCGCCGGCGAACGCCTTGGGCATCGGGTCTATCTTCCAGTTCAGTACACTGACGAACTGGACGCCCTCGACGGCGGCCAGCGGCGCCATGGTCTCCAGGCTCATGCTCTTCTTGGTGGCGCGGCGGCTTGAATCCATCCGGAACAGCGCCGGATTGCTCGCCCAGCACAGGCCGACACGCCGGCCGTTCGCCGCCGGCAGCTTCCTGGCCACCGCCTTGCTCCAGCGCTGCCGCGCATCCTCGGACGGGCGCAGATAGACCTGCGGATCGGCGAAATCTTCCGTATGCGTACGAAGACGATGCATCAGGCCGCCGATGGGGATCTGGTAGTCGACCGGGCCCAGTTCGGGCAGCCAGGCCGGCGGCGGATGGTCGCCGGCGAAGCGGCCGACCCGGGTCGGCAAGACCCGCGCGGTCGGGAAGGAGGCCTGGAACAGCGGAACCAGTTCGCCGGACACCACCAGGGTGGTCTTCTCGGCCTGGGCGATCACCTCGGGCAAGGCGCTGGCGAACATGATCTGGTCGCCGAGGCCCTGTTCGTTGTGGACCAGGATGTGCCGGCCGGCCAGCGGCTCGCCGGCCCAGAGGGGCTGCAGGAAGGGGTAGTGGAAGACGCCGTTCAGATGGCCGGCGGCGAACCTCTGTTCGAAGGCTTCCCAGGCCTCGGCGAAGCGGTCCTGGAACAGATAGAGCGGGAAGAGTTCCCAACGGATGATCGGCCGCTCTGGATCGAGCGCCAGGGCCCGCTTGAAGGCGATCTCGGCCTCGTCCATTCGCCGCAGGTGCAGGAGGCAGATGGCCCGGTTCAGGTGCGCCGCCCAGCTGGCGTGGCCGAGCGCCAGCTGCCGGTCGGCCCACTCGAGCGAATCCTCGAAGCGGTCGAAGCGCCTGAGCAGCTCGCAGCCGTTGTTCAGGGCGTTGGCATGCAGCGGATCGAGCAAGACCGTGCGCCGATAGGCCTCCAGCGCCACGTCCAGGCGGCCGCGCTCGGCCTCGAAGACGGCCAGATTGTACCAGGTCTCGGCGTTGAACGGGTCCAGATGCACCGCCTGCTCGACCATGGCCAGGCAGGCGGCCGGCTCGGCCTTGGTGTGCACCACGCTCTTCAGCAGCATGGCGCGCGGCTCCATCGGCGAGCGGGCCAGAAGCTCGTCCAGCCGCTGCTCGGCCGCCCCCGCCTGTCCCGCCCGATAGGCGTCGAACGCCCGCTGATAAAGGCTATCCAGATCGTCCATGGGCGGGGTGTTAGAGCAATGCGGCGGAGTCGGCTACTCAGGGACGCCCGTTCGGCTCGCCGATTGAACTTGATATGGCACTTGTGTAGGCATCATATGATGATATGATCGTGCCTGAAAGGCAGGGCGCTTGAACCATGCGTACGACACTCGCTCTTGACGACGAACTGCTGGCCAAGGCGCAGGCGTTCACTGGCTTGCGCGAAAAGTCGGCGCTGGTCCGCGAAGCGCTGAAGGCGCTCATCGAGCGGGAGAGCGCCAGGCGACTGGCGCGACTCGGCGGCAGCGAACCCGACCTGACCACACCCGTTCGGCGGCAGGAAACGCCGTGATTCTTGTCGATACGTCGGTCTGGGTTGATCACTTACGCATCGGTGATGCGGCTCTGGCCGACCGCCTCGACAACGGACAGGTCCTAGCTCATCCGTTCGTTATCGGCGAACTTGCATTGGGCGATTTGCGGCGACGTAACGCCGTTTTGGAAGGCCTTGCCGACTTGCCTCAGGCGGAAGTGGCCACCGATTCTGAAGTCTTGCTGTTCATCGATGACCAAGCGTTGTTTGGGTTGGGGATCGGTTATGTCGATGCTCATCTTCTCGCCGCGACCAAGCTGACGCACGGCGCGACACTGTGGACGCGCGATAAACGCCTGTTCGCCGCGGCCCAGCGCCTGGGATTGGCTATGCCATGGCCGGACGTCTTCAGCGTCCACGAGGCGAGCCACGCGCGTTTCGCATCGGCTTAGAGTGCGCGCCGTGAGGGCCGAGCCGCTGATCAGCTGCCTGATGGTGACCTTGCCGGTCCCCGAGCGCTTCGAACGCCTGAAGCGGAGCCTGGACGACTATGCCGCCCAGACGCACGAGCGGCGCGAGCTGGTCATCGTGGCCAACGGCGGGACGCCCGAGGCGGTGGCGGCGATCAAGGCGCATGTCGCATCGCTCGCGCGCGACGATATCCGCATCGTCGAACCGCCGGGAACCCTGACGCTCGGCGCGCTGCGCAACATCAGCAAGGCCAGCGCCCGCGGCGAGGTCGTCTGCCAGTGGGACGACGACGATCTCTTCCATCCCGAGCGGCTGGAGCGGCAACTCGACGCCCTGGTGGCGTCGGGCGCCGAGGCGGTCTGCCTGGAACAGGTCATGCAGTTCTTCACCGCCGACCGGCGGCTCTACTGGCTCAACTTCCACACCGGCGGGGAGACGGCGTTCGCCGGCTCGCTGATGTGCTGGACCAGGACGCCGATCGTCTATCCGGAGAGCGGCGAACGAGCGCGGCTGGGCGAAGACACCGACGTCGCTTGCCAGCTGGTCGAGCGCGGCGGACTGCACGTGCTGGCCGACATGCCGCACCTCTACGTCTATGTCTGCCACGGCGCCAACAGCTGGAGCGAATGGCACCATCGCTTCGTGGCGCGATACCGCGGCCTGTCGCCGGGCCTGCTGCGCCGCCGCGAGGCGAAGATCCGCCAGGACCTGTCGGTGTTCGACTTCGGGCCGGGCGCGGTGACGGTGCATGGACCGAACGGCCCGGCCTTCGCCATCGGCGGCGACGGCGAGACGCCCTATTGGGAGCAACCCCTGGCGCCCCTGCCCAGCCGGCCCCTGGTCAGCTGCCTGATGGTCACCCTGCCGGTTCCCGAACGCCTCGCGCATGTGAAGCAGGCCATCGCGGCCTATCTGGCCCAGACCCACGAACCGCGCGAACTGGTGATGGTCATCGACGGCCGGATCGCCGATCCGACCACGCCGCAAATCCGGTCGCATGTGGCCGCGCTCGGCCGCGACGACATCCGCATTGTCGAGGCGCCGCCCGGCCTGACCCTGGGCGCGCTCCGAAACCTCAGCAAGGCCAACGCCCGCGGCGAGGTGATCTGCATCTGGGACGACGACGATCTGCACCATCCCGAGCGGCTGGCGCGACAGATCGGGGCCCTGGTCGAGGCGGGGGCCGAGTCCACCGCGATGCAGACGGTGATGCAGTTCTTTCCGGACGACCGCAGTCTCTATTGCCTCAGCTGGAGCGCGACGTCCGAACACGCCATGCCGGCGACGCTGATGTGTCGCAACAGCGCGCCGATCGTCTATCCGGAGACGGGAGAACGCGCCCTGCGCGGCGAAGACATGGAGGTGATGTGGCAACTGCAGGGGCGCGGCCGCTATCACGTGATGACCGAGGCGCCGCACCTCTTTGTCTATGTCAGCCACGGCGCCAATACCTATGACGATGGCCACCATCGCCGGATCGCGGCCGGGTTCAGCCTGTCGCGGGCCCTGATCTGGCCGCAGGAGGCGGCGCTGCGCGAGGGCCTGGCCGCTTTCGACTTCGGTCCGGGCGAGGTGACGGTGCGGGCCTCGAACGGCCCCGCCTTCACGCTCGCGGCGCCTGCGGCCGGCGATGGCTGAAGGCCCCTCTATCAGTTGCCTGATGGTCACCCGTCCGGCGCCCGGGCGGCTCGAACATCTGAAACGCAGCCTGCGGGCCTATATCGATCAGACCCATGAGCGCCGCGACCTGGTGGTGGTGGTGGACGGCGACGCTTCCGCGGCCGCCACAGCCGACGCCAAGGCCCATATCGCCTCGCTCCGCCGCGACGACATCAGCGTCATCGAGCCGCCGGGCGGCCAGACCCTTGGCGCGCTCAGGAACATCGGCGCCGCCCACGCGCGCGGCGACGTGCTCTGCCAGTGGGACGACGACGACCTCTGCCATCCCGGGCGGCTTGAACGGCAGCTCGAGGCGCTGGTCGGCCAGGCGGCCGAGGCCGTCTGCCTGCAGGAGGTGATGCAGTTCTTTCCCGCCGAGCGCAGCCTCTACTGCACCAACTGGCGCGCCACCGCTGACCGAGCCCATCCCGGCACCCTGATGCGCTGGCGCCGGCTGCCCGTCGCCTATCCGGAGACCGGCGAGGCCGCCCGGCGGGGCGAGGATTCCGCGCTCGTTGCGCAGCTGCAGCGTCGCGGCCTCTACGGGGTCCTCGCCGGCGCGCCGCACCTCTACGTCTATGTCAGCCACGGAGAGAATTCCTGGGGCGACGGCCATCACCGCATGCTGGCGCGCAGCCTCGGCCTGTCGGCGGGGTTGCTGAAACGCCGGGAAGCGGTGCTGCGCGATGGCCTTGCCGGCATCGACTTCGGACCGGGCGCGGTGACCGTGCAGGGCGCCAACGCCCCGGCCTTCACCCTCGGCCCGGCAGCGCGACCGTTATCGAAGTCAGTTTTGATCAGTTGTCTGATGGTCGCCTTGCCGGTCCCCAGGCGGCTCGAGCGCCTGAAACAGAGCCTGGCGGCCTATGTCGACCAGACCCACCGGCGGCGCGAACTGGTGCTGGTGGTCAACGGCGGCGAGCCGGCGGCCGCGGCCGCGATCAAGGCCCATGTCGCCGCGCTGCGGCGTACGGATATCCGCATCGTCGCGCCCGCCGGGATCCTGACGCTGGGGACCTTACGCAACCTCAGCCGCGCCAGCGCGCGCGGCGAGGTCGTCTGCCAGTGGGACGATGACGACCTGTCCCACCCCGAGCGGCTGGAACGGCAACTGGCCGCGCTGGTCGAGACGGGCGCCGAAGGCGTCTGCCTGCAGGAGGTGATGCAGTTCTTCCCCGGCGAGCGCCGCCTCTACTGCACCAACTGGCGCGCCACCGAGGCCCAGGCCCACCCCGGCACGCTGATGCTCTGGTCGCGGTCGCCGGCCGTCTATCCGGAAACCGGCGCGCGATCGCGGCTGGGCGAGGACCTGGACATGGTGCTGCAACTGCAGCGCCGAGGCGGCTATGGCGTCCTGGCCGGCGCGCCGCACCTCCATGTCTATATCAGCCACGGCGGCAATTCCTGGGACGCGGCCCATCACCGCATGCTGGCGACCAGCCTCGGCCTGTCGCAGGGCCTGCTGCGGCGCCGCGAATCCGCTCTGCGCGAGGGGCTGGCCCCGTTTGATTTCGGCCCGGGCGCGGTCACCGTCCAAGGCGCCAACGGCCCCGCTTTCGTGCTTAGAAACCCTTCTCCCCTTGCGGGTGAATGCGCCTGCGAAGCAGGCGGATGAGGGGTCACGCTTAGATTTCCGGGTGGCGGCGGGACCATGCGGATAGGGCTATCGACCCCTCATCCGACCCCTTCGGGGCCACCTTCTCCCGCAGGGGGAGAAGGTGAAGGGGTTCTCCCGATAATCGCGACCTGTTCGCGATAGACCAGGGCGCCCGTCTGGCTGTCGTGGAAGGCCAGGTCCATGCCCTCGTCACGCAGGCGCGACAGCCGGTGACAGGCCGGCGGCAGCCGGATCGCGCCCGTGCCGTTGAACAGCCTGGGCAGGCATTCGGTCTTCATCCGGTAGTCGAGCCGTCCGCGGTAATAGTCGCGCCATGCCGGTTCGCGGCCGCCGTTGGCGAAATGCCAGCTCATATAGAGGTCCAGCGGCAGCCAGCCGCGCCCGGCGATCCAGGCCTCGGCCCAGTAGTGGTGATAGGGGGCGTCGTCGTCCAGGACGTAGCCGCTGATCAGCCGCGCCGGGATGTCGCGCGCCCGGCAGAGCGCCGCCAGCAGCGCCGCCTCCAGCTGGCAGTCGGTCCAGCCGTTCTCCAGGGTCCAGTCGTTCGGCCGGCCCGCGTCGACCTCGTCGTAGTTGACGACGCCATGCATCAGCCGGTCGAACAGGTAGTCCCAGAACCGCTCGACCTGGGTCCAGGGATCGGGCGCGGCGCCGGCGATATCGGCGGCCAGGCGGCGAATGGACCCGCTGACCGCGATCAGGCCCTCGCGGGGCCGGGTGTAGAGGGCGAAAGCCTCCGCATCGAGCGGCGCCGGGCCCGGCTCGCCGCCGCTGGGCCGGGCGGTGAAGGCGGCCTCGAACCCCAGCTCGACCTCATGGCTGGCCGGAACCTTCAGCCGGGCGTCGAGCCGGGCCTCGGCCCTGGCGTAGTCGACCTCGACGCCGCGGGCGGGCAGGATCTCGAGCTCGAGGTCGTCCAGCGCGGCGTCCTCGATCGGCAATGGCAGCCGCAGACGGATCGGCGCGCCCACCGCCAGCCCTTGCAGATTGAACAGCCGCCTGAAGCGCACCTTGAACCGCCTTGGGCTCAGCGCCGTGGGCGGCGGCGCGCAGGGCGCCGCGCCGGGGGCCAGGCCATGCTCGCCCCAGGCGAACCGCCGGCAGGTGGGCACGCAGCGCTCCGCCCAGTGCGGGTCGCCGTGTTCGAGGCTGAGCCAGGCCGCGAAATTGGTCACCTCGGCCGGATCGAAACGCCGTTCTCCCGAGGCCGACGGCTGAAAGCCCAGGCCGCGCGCGACCAACCGGTCCAGGGTGGCCCGCGCCTCGCGCTCGGCCCGCGCCGCCTGTCCGCCCTTGACCTCGGCGACCCAGCCCTGGGTCAGCAACAACGCGACGATCTCGGCTTCGCTGGCGGCGCCGCGGCGGGGGCCAAGCCGCACGCCCAGCGGCGCGGGGCCGGTCTCGCCGGCCGCCGCCGGGGCCTTGACGCGGCCAGCGGGGCCGTGTGCATGAGTTGGACGATTACGGTTCATCCGATCTCCGCGGAGCCCTGTCCTTGCTGCTGCACCTGATTGTTCCGCGCATCAACGACTATATGAGCGAGGCGATCGTCGAATGGATCTATCCCGCCGAGGGCCAGTTGCTCGGCGTCGGCGCCAAGCTGCTTGATATGACTGTGGACCTGAGCGCGGCCGCGCCGCACGACTGTCCGCCGGTTTCGCATTACCGCCTCGTGCTGCGCGAGCCGGCGTGGCTGCGCCGGTTGACGGCGTCGCGCCGCGAAACGGCGGCATGCGGCGCGCCGATCGCGCTCTTCACCTCCGCGCCGGACGAATCCCTCGACGCGCCGGCCGCCCGGGCGGTTCGCGTGGCGATCGCGGCCATCATCCATCAACCGTCCTGGGATTGGAGCTGAGCCTGGTTCCGCTGCGCCTCGGTCCGATCGCGCCGCCGGGCTTCGTGGTCCGGCGCTCCGGCATGCGCTGGCTGCGCGAGGACGGGGCGCTTTGCCGCGCCGGCGAGGCGATCGCCTATTGCAATATCGGCCTCATTCCCGTGCGCGGCCCGCCACCTCAGATCGACGATCCGTTTTCCGAGGAACATCCCGACCTGCAGGTGGCGCTGGCGTCCCGGATCTCTGGACGCCTGCGCAGGTCCGCGTCCAGCTCGCGGGGCGGCTTCCTCGACACGCTCGACCTCTTCCAGTTCTGGGAGCCCGATTTCGTGCTCGGCCACATGGAGCGCCTCGAGGGTTCGCCCACGGCCTGGCCCGGACCCGAGGATGAGCTGGAACTGCTGTTCGTGGCCGGCCGACGCCAGGCCCAGATCAGCGAAGGCCGCCAGGGGCTGCTCACCGGCTGGCACAATCGCACGCGGGCCTGGCGCGCCGCCGACGGCGCACCGCTGGGCGCGGTGCTCGGCCTGGGCATCTGCGACATGGCGGGCGTGATCCGCGGCGAAAGCAACGCCTTTCTGGAGCTGTTCGAGGCGATCGGCGGCCCTGCCCATGCGATCCTCTCCGATGAGGAGCCGCTGATGCCCAGCGCCCGGATCATCATCGAACAGACCGTGCGCAGCAAGGCTCAGTACGACGAGATCGCCGCCGATCTCATCGGCTATTTCGCGGCCATCGGCCCCCGGGTCGCACCGTCGGAATGGATTTTCCTCTCCAGCCTGCTCCAGGCGTTGCGGCGGGCGCCGCTCGCGGAGACCCACGACATTCTGAGCCGCACGGGCCTCAGCCGCACCGGTCCGGCCGACGCGGTGGTGCTGTCGGCGCATTCGGAAGCGGCCGTCGTCGTGCGCCATCGCCGCCTGGGCTACACGCTGCGCGTCCACGGCCATCGGCTTGGCCCGGCGACGCCGAATGTGGAGCCGTGGTTGCGGGCGAATTTCGATTGGGTCGAGCGCACGCTCGACGATATCGCCAAGGACTATCGCGATCTGGTCGGCATGGTCCGCGCCGAGCCCGAGCGTTTGCCGCGCCGGCTGTTGATCATGAACAGGATGGCGAGCACCGGCGACGAGGACCTGCAGAACTATGCCGGGTTCGACGTCCCCATGGCCAGCACCCTGTCCAGCATCTTCGCACAGGATCTCAATCTGCTGCTGCACGACCTGGCGCGCGAGCCCGAGGTCGACATCGTCGACGTCGACGCCATCACCGCCGAAATGGGCGGCCAGATCAACATGCCGGACAATGTCCATACCAGCGGCGCCTTGCAGGCCGAGGTGCGCGGCGAAGTCCTGCACATCCTGAACGCCAGGGGCGTCCCCGGGTTCGGTCCGGCGAGCGGCTAGCCCGGATATCTCACCGATATTAGGTGCATCGGGGCTCTGAATCTGGGAAAATACTTCTGCGACAAAGACTTAACCTTCAGCAGAGGTGATCCCCGATGCAGACAGAGTGTAGCGCGGAGCTGTTCGGTTTTGCA
>DASYAQ010000252.1:0-2832 GCA_036501225.1 Caulobacteraceae bacterium
GGGACCCAGGCCCAGTTGAGCGGCTGACCGGCATCCTGCGTTACTGGCCGTCCCTAGGCTCAGGACCTATTAAATCACTTGTGCAATAGTCGCTTTGGCACTGCTATCGCGAGGACGACATTCGTCTGGATCCCCAATAGGTTTCACACAAAACAAGTGGAGCGAGGCCATGAATCAAGAACGCATCTTCTGGCCGATGATCGGGATGGCGTTCCTCACGTTCGTTCCTTTGCTCCTCGTCGCGTTCAAGCGGATTCAATCGTCGTTTCAGGGACGGACCACGCCGGATGACTATAAGTTAGGAGAATCGGACAGGGTTCCGGCAGACATCTCCATACCGAATCGCAACTATATGAACATGCTCGAATTGCCGGTGCTGTTCTACGTTCTGGCGTTGGCCCTCTATGTGAGTCACAGGGTAGATACAGTGTTCATGGTTCTAGCCTGGACCTATGTCGCGCTGCGGACGGTACACAGCGTCATTCACCTGACTTACAACCGGGTCCAGCATCGGGTAGTGCCGTTCGGCATCAGCAACTTCGTACTGATCACGATGTGGGCGGTATTCGCGCTCGGGCTCCCGTAAAGCCAAGACCTATTAAATTACTTGTGCCAGCGCCACAAGATCGAGATCATGTTTGGCCGGCTCAAGGACTGGCGCCGTGTCCACACGCGCAACGATCGCTGCGCACACACCTTCATGTCCGTCATCTGCATCGCTGCAACCGTCATCTTCTGGCTCAATCAATGAGTCCTGAGCCTAGTTCATTTGGACCATGCCGGCGGCTCGGGCCGTTGCTAAGCTCGGGTCTCGACGCGAGTCACCTCGGTGCAAGGTCACCGCCGCGTCAGACCTGCCGACCCCGCACTCTGCGACACTCCGCCACGACCGCGGTCAGGGCGCGATATCGCCGCCGCCCGGGTCGCCGCTTCTTGCAAGCGATTGGCATGATTGGATTATCTATCGATTCTGCTCGGCCTGGGGCGAGCGGGATGACACTTGGACAGGCGCGGGACAAGTGACTATTGTTCCAACGTAGGCGGCGGGGTCAGTTTTGCGGTATCTGGTGGCTGGAGGCGCTCGGCTGGGCCGAAGCGCGCGGCGCGAGGGCTTAGTCGGCGCGGCGGCGGCGATGCTGCTGGCCGTGGCGCTGTTCTGCACCGCCGGCGCTGCCCGCGCGGTCGACGCGCCGCTGTCGCACAACGATCCAACCCAGGCGCTGCCCGCCCCCGCCCCGCCCCCCTCGGCGCCGCTCAATCTGCCGACCGCGCCGAGGCCCAACCCCGGGCAGGACCAGACGGTCCGGCTCATCCTGCTGGGCGTGAAGTTCAACGGCGCGGTCGCCGTGCCCGAGGCCAGGCTGGCGCCCGCCTGGACCGACCTCAAGGGCAAGCCGGTCAGCCTCGCCGACCTGCGCGGCATCGGCCACCGCGCCGAGGCCATCTATGCCGCCGCCGGCTTTCCGTTCGTCGCGGTGGTGTTGCGCGTGCAGGAGGTCAAGGACGGCATCGTCAACTTCGACGTGGTCGAGGGGCGCATCTCCGACCTGACCGTGCTGGGCTCCAACATCGCCGCGCGCCGCCAGGCGACCGCGGCGCTGCAGCCGCTGGTCAACCGCACGCCGCTGTCGCTCGGCGACGTCGAGACCGCCTACCAGCTGGCCAAGCAGGTGCCCGGCCTTTCGATGTCGGGCACGCTGCGGCGCGGCAGCGAGCCCGGCGGCATGGACCTGGTCATCGACGCCCAGCGCCCCAGCGACTTCCGCGTCTATGTCAACGTCAACAACCTCTATGCCGACCCGGTCGGGCCCTGGGGCGTGCTGGTCGGCGCGGACTATTACGGCACGACGGAATACGGCAACGACCTCTCGGGGCAGGTCTACACCTCGACCCCGGTCGGGCGGCAGGTGCTGGTGCGCGCCAGCTACATGCAGCGGCTGAACGCCCTGGGCACGGCGGTCACCATCTCCGCCCTGTACGGCACCGCCGACCCGAAGGGCAACCTGGCGCCGCTGGCCATCGCCGAGGACGTCACCACCCTGCGCGCCGAGATCTCCCAGCCGCTGTGGGAGCGCCCGGACGCCGACCTGCTGGTCGACCTGGGCCTGGAAGGCACCGACCAGGCGACCAAGGTGTTCTCGAACATCGGTCTGAGCGACGACCGGCTGCGCGTGGTCGACTTCACCCTCAGCGGCGAGAAGCGCGGGCCGCTCGGCCGGCTGGCCCTGTCCGGCGAACTCAGGCAAGGCGTCGCCGTCGCCGGCGCCAGCCGCCCCGGCGACCCCAACCTGTCGCGCATCGGCGCCGACCCGCAGGCCACCATCTTCCGCGGCAGCGCCGAGCTGGAGACCGCGACCTTCGAATACCTGCGCATCGACGCGCGGCTGGATTCGCAATATTCCAGCCGGCCGCTGACCACGCCGGACCAGTATTCCGCCGGCAACCTGACCATCGGCCGCGGCTATCAGCCGGGCGCGGCGCTTGGCGACAGCGCGGTGGCGATCTCGACCGAGCTGCGCATCGGCCCGTTCGCCATCAACAAGGCGCTGCAGATCGAGCCGTTCGCCTTCTACGACTCCATCAGCCTGTGGAATGACGGCATCGCCGCCTTCCAGCGCCGCACGCTGAGCTCGGTCGGCGGCGGCGCGCGGTTCCAGCTCAACAGCATCGCGCACATGGATCTGGTCTACGCCCAGCCGCTGGTCGCGCCGCTCGGCCTCGGCGAGCCCAGGCCGGGCCCCAGCGTGCTGGTCAACCTCACCATCGGCCTCAACGACGCCTTCGCGGCCATCCACCAGAAAATCGCAGCGGGAATTGCGAAATGATCCGCCA
>DASYAQ010000253.1:0-12767 GCA_036501225.1 Caulobacteraceae bacterium
TTCAGCGTCGCATTGACCCTGGCCATGCCCTCGGGCGTCCCGTTGGGCTTGGGCCCGAACAGGTAGCGCAGCGAAATGCGCTCGTGGTCGGCGGCGTCCGGCTGGGTGCCGTGCAGGGTGCAGGCGTGCCACATGGCGACATGGCCGGTCTCGCCGGTCAGGACATGCTGGCGCACACGGGTCTCGCCGCCGCGACCGTCGCGATAGCGCCAGTGGCCGCCGCCGTCCTGGGTCAGGTCGTGCGGAAAGATCGTCGCGCCGAGCCGGTGGCTGCCTTCGAGCAGGAAAAGCGGCGCATCGGCGGCCCCCACCGGGTGCAGATAGACGTAAAGGGTGACGAAGTCGGCGTCGCGGTCCTTGAAGTCGATCAGGTCCTGGTGAAAATCGATGCCGTAAAAGTAGGTGATGTCGCGGTACTCCGGCTTCACCCACGCGCCCAGATTGTTGACCGGATTGCCGGCGATGCGCGCCTCCAGCCAGGCCGGAACGGCGCTGGCCGGCACGCCGCAGACCGCCTTCTTGTTGATGATCTCATAGTCGGCGCCCAGCAGCGCGCCGAGCGCGCCGGTCACCTGCGGGTCGCGCTCGACGAAGCCGAGCCGGTCCTCGAAGCGCTCGAGCAGGTTGCGGCCGGGCCGCGGATTGACCCCCACATAGTGCGGATCGGCGTCGAACTCGGCCTCGGTCTGGAACAGTTGTGCGTCGAACGGGCGCGTGGCGCGGATCGCCCGCAGCAGCTCGCCGGCGGCCGTGGCGTCGAGCGGCCGTGGGAAGATGTGCCGGCCAGCCTCGATGAAGTCCTCGACCACGGGGCTGTCCGTCAGCAGCGGTTTCAGGGCCAGGCTCATTCGCCCATTTTGCCCCTGTCGGTTAACGCCTCATGAACCGTCGCCCAACGGCCACACCCTACCCGAAACGGGCGCCCAGCTGGCCCAAGGCCGGGCCTGTGGCATGGTTTTGGCCTGGGCAACCCCAAACCGATCCCGCTGTGGGACATCTAAGATACTGAACTTAAGAGGCTAAGATGGCGGCGACCCGCTTTTCGACTTCGCGATCCCCCGACCTGATCTCGCTCGCCGAGCGGATGGAACGGGTGCGCAACGACGCCAATCGCGTGGCTTTCGAACACACCAGCGCGCTTCTGCGCACCTTCGAGGACGCGGCCACCCTGGCCAGCGAAGTGGCCGGCGGCGGCGAGGCCTATCATGTCGGCGTGCGCGAACTCGCCCGCCGGGCGCATATCGACCTGAGCGCCTCGGTGCTGAACCTGCGCTCCATCGTCGGGCGCGCGCTCTAGAGCGGCCCGAACACGCCGGTAAGGCCGAGCAGGGCGGCGGCGGCGAGGCACCAAAGCGGATTGAGCTTGGTGAAATAGACGATGGCGGCGCTGGCTGCGGTCACCAGACCCAGCCGCCAGCTCGAGTCCGCCGCGCGCACCAGCACATAGGCGCTGGAAAAGACCAGTCCCACCGTCACCGGCGCGATGCCGGCGGCGATGGCCGTGCGCCACGGATGGTCGCGATGGCGGTCCCAGGCCTTCACCGCCCAGAAGGTCAAGAGGCAGGACGGCGAACACATGGCGGCGGTGGCGACCAGCGCGCCCGCGAGGCCGGCCGCCTTCCAGCCGACCAGGGTGGAGATGAGGAAGTTCGGCCCCGGCGCCGACTGGGCGATGGCGAACAGGGCGGCGAAGTCCTTGTCGGTCATCCAGTGATGCACCGCGACCGACTGGCGGCGAATCTCCGGGATGACCGCGTTGGCCCCGCCGAACGCCAGCAACGACAGCAGGCTGAACTGGACGGCCAGCGCCTGCAGGATGGGCCAGGCCAGCCTCACGCGGGGCGCTTCCACATGATGGCGATGCTGAGCGGCGCCAGCACCAGCAGCACATAGGGCAGCGGCAGGCGAAAGACCCCGACCGCCACGAAGGCGCCCAGGATGAAGGGCGCGGCGGTCAGCGCCCGGCGCCTGAGCAACGGCTCGGCCATCCGCGCGGCGGTGGCTGCGACCAGGCCGGCGGCGGCGGCGGCCAGGCCGATGATGGCGCGCTGGACCAGCTGCAGGCCGCCGAACTGGCCGTAGAGGACGCCGAGCGTGATGACGATGACCGCCGGCGCGCCGACCAGGCCGGCGACGGCCGCCAGCGATCCGCGCCAGCCGCAAGCCCGCGCCCCAACCGCGATGGACAGGTTGACGATGTTCGGCCCCGGCAGGCCCTGGCAGAGCGACAGGGTCTCGTTGAAGTCGTCCGGAGTCAGCCAGCCGCGCCGTTCCACCAGCGCCCGGCGCGCGAAAGGCAGGACGCCGCCGAAGCCCTGCAGGGCGATGGCCAGGAAGACCAGGAAGATCGTGCGCGGCCGCGCCGCCGCCAGCTCATCGGTTACGTGCAGGGAAACTCTCGCTTGGCGGGGGTGGGACGGTCGCGCCTAGTGCCACGATTCAGGGCTTGGCGGCCAGCACGTCCGGGTTGGCGACGCGGATCGGCGCGCCGGCGGCGAAGGCCGCGATCGCCTCGGGCATGTCGCCCCAGAACGCGCGCAGCGTCTCGCGGGTGTTGTAGCCGAGGTGTGGGGTCAGGGTGACCTGGCCCATGCTGCGGAACGGGTGATCGAGCGGCACCGGCTCGACATCGAACACGTCCAGCCCGGCGCCGGCGAGGCGGCCCTCGCGTAGCGCCGCGATCAGGGCGGCCTCGTCGACGATCGGGCCGCGGGAGGTGTTGATCAGATAGGCCTCCGGCTGCATCAGGCCGAGCTCGGGGGCGCTGACCAGGCCGCGGCTGCGGCTGCTGAGCTGCAGGTGGATGGAGACGATGTCGGCCTGGGCGAACAGCTCATCCTTTTCCACCCGTCGTACGCCGACCTGCGAGGCGGCCTCGGCGGTCAGGTTCTGACTCCAGGCGATCACCTGCATGCCGAAGACCTCGGCGTATTGCGCCATCCGCTTGCCGATGCGGCCAAGGCCGAGCAGGCCCAGCGTGCGGCCGGCGAGGATCAGACCGACGCTGGACTGCCATCCGCCCTGGCGTAGCGCGCGATCCTCGGCGGCGATGTGGCGCACGGTGGCGATCATCAGGCCCCAGGCCAGTTCCGGGGTGGCGTTGGCGACCTTGGCCATGGCGGGCTTGCGGAAATCGGAATGGCAGACGACGACGCCGTGGTCGGTGGCGGCCGGCATGTCCAGATTGGCCAAGCCAGCGCCGACAATGGTGATCAGCTTCAGGTTCGGCAGGCGCTCGATCAGACTGCGCGGCAGGGCCATGCGCTCACGCATCGTGCACAGCACATCGAACGGCGCCAGCAGCGCAGCGGCCTCGTCCTCGGACAGATGCCGGTCGAAGGCGGCGATCTCCGCATCCAGCGCCGACCAGTCCGCCGCGCCCAGCGCCACGCCGGCATAGTCATCGAGAATGGCGATTTTCAGCATGACTGTTCGCCGCTCATCCCCGCGCCAAAGGCCTACAGCCCCAGCCGCCTTGCGCGGCCGGCTATGGTCATGGCCAGGCGCTCTGCGATCAGGCGGTCGGGGGAACCGGTCTGTTTGCAGACGCGGTCGGCCTCGAGCAGATCGGGCTGCAGCCGGTCGAGCTGCGCCAGGGTCCAGGCGCGCGCCTGCCTGAGGAACTCGCGCTCATTGCGCCAGAACACCCCCGCCGCCTTGGCCGCCGCGGCCAAATCCGCGCCGGCCTGGGCGGCGGTGAGCGTGCGGCGGATACGCGCGGCGTGGCCGCTCAGGGCGCGCACTGCCGCCGGGCCGGCCTCGCCCTCGGCGGCGGCGCGGCGCAAACCCGCCTGGGCCCGGGCCAACTTGCCGCCAAAGGCGTCCTGCGCGGCCTCGGCCAGGGACGCCTCGGGCTCGACGCCGAGAAAGTCCGTCAGCGCCTCGGGCCCCGCCGCGGTTCCCGCGCCCGGACCGATGTAAAGGGCCAGCCGCTCGATCTCCTGGCGCGCCACGCCGCGTTCGTGCGGCAGGCGCGAGACCACCAGGTCCAGCGCGTCATTGGTCAGGCTGATCTTGTCGCGGGCCAGGCTTTCGCGAATGAGCCGGGCCACATCGCCGGGCTCGTCCTCGTAGCAGACAATGGCCGCCGCGCCGTCGGCCTTTTCCGCGGCGCGGCGAAGGGCGGAGTCGCGCCCGAGTTCGCCGGCCTCGATCAGGAAGAAGGCGTCCGGATTAAAGCCGCCCTCGGCATGGGTCTTCAGCGCCTCGGCCGCGGCGCGCTCGATCGGCGCCCGCCCGTCGGTGAGCTTCAGCCGCACCAGCCGCCGGCCGCCGCCGAGCGACTGGGCCGAGAGTTCGCCGTCGAGCACCGAGGCGTCGTGGTCGATATCGGCCTCGGCAAGCCGCGCCACGTCGAACGGGTCGTCCGGCCGTGCGGTCGCCGCGGCCGCCAGCCGATCGGCCCGCTCATGCACCTGACCGCGATCTCGCCCGTGGATCAGCGCCGCGCGCACGCCCTTCGTCGGCTGGTCGAGGAAGCGTTCGATGTCCGGGCGGCGACTGAGGATCACGCGGAAGCCTCTGAGCGATCCTAGTTCCGCGCCTGGGTGGTGAAATAGATGCCGAGGTCGGTGCGGATGCGGTCGGCGGCCTGATCGGCGGCGCGTTTCTGCGCGTCTTCCTGGGCGGCGATGCCGGCATAGGGAATGTTGGTGGCGGCGTAGGTCACCTCGACCGGCTGGCTCCCGGTCTTCATCACCCGGCCGGTGGCGATCTCGACCAGGCGATAGTCGACTGTGACGTGGTCCTCGTAATAGGCCGCGGTCTCGTCGAGGTTCAGCCCGCGCGCGAACACCCGGCTGGTGACGGTCAGGTCGAGGCGATAGACCGCCGGCCGGTCGCGGTCGCGGGCCAGGTCGTCGTTCAGCGACTCGCTGAGCAGATAGGCGAGGCGCCCGTGCGGAACCTTGACCTCGATGGATGCCATGCCCGCCGCCAGACCCTTGGTGGCGTAGAGGGGCGTGAAGCCGCAGGCGGCCAGCGCCAGGCCGCACAAGACCGCCGCCGCCGCGACGAGGCGGCTCATGAGGCGGGTCCGACAACGATATTGATGATGCGATCGGGCACGACGATCACCTTGCGCACGGCGAGGCCCTCAAGGTGGCGCTGAATGGCGGGGTCCGCCAGCGCCATCTTCTCCGCCTCGGCCGCGCTTGTCCCCGGCGGCAGGTGGATCTCACCGCGGCGCTTGCCGTTGACCTGCACCGGCAGGGTCAGCATCTCCTCCGCCACTAGCGCCGGGTCGTAGGTCGGCCACGGCGCCTGGGCGACCAGCCTTGCGCCGCCGATCCGAGACCAGGCTTCTTCCGCCAGATGTGGCGCAAAGGGGGCGATCAGCCGCGCCAGCACGTTCAGCGCCTCGGCGCGCGCCGCCAGCAGCGCGGGTGTAGCGCCCGATGCCGGCAGGCCTCTGAGTTCGTTCAAGAAGGCATAGACGCTGGCGACGCCGCTGTTGAAGCGAAACCCCTCGATTGCCTCGGTCAGCGTCTTGATAAGCCGGTGGGTGGAGCGCACGAGCGCAATCGCGCGCGGATCGTCGTCGAAGCTGACGTCGAGCGCCAAGGCCGGCTGGCTGTCGAATTCGTCCCAGATTCGGTTGACCAGCCGCCAGGCGCCCTTGATGCCGCCGGTAGTCCACTGCACGTCCCGCTCGGGGGGGGAGTCCGACATGACGAACAGGCGCGCCGCATCCATCCCATAGGCGTCGGCGATCTCCTCCGGCGAGACGCCGTTCTTCTTCGACTTCGACATCGCCTCGATATCGCCGATCACCACTGGCTCGCCGGTTTCGATCAGGTTGGCGCGACGGGTTTCACCCTCCTGGATGACCTTGACGTCATGCGGTTCGACCCAGTCGCCGTTCTGCCGGCGATAGCTCTCGTGGGTGACCATGCCCTGGGTGAACAGGCCGGCGAACGGCTCGCGCACCTCCAGCGCACCGCCATCGGCCAGGGCGCGGGTGACGAAGCGGGCATAGAGCAGGTGCAGCACCGCGTGCTCGACCCCGCCGATATACTGATCCACCGGCAGCCAATAGTCCGACGCCGCGCGATCGATCGGCGCGTCCGCCTTGGGGTTGGCGAAGCGGATGAAATACCACGAAGAGTCCACGAAGGTATCGAGCGTGTCGGTCTCGCGTTCGGCCTTGCCGCCGCATTGGGGGCAGGTCGTGTGCTTCCAGGTCAGGTGGCGCTCGAGCGGATTGCCCGGCTTGTCGAAGGCGACGTCGTCGGGCAACACGACCGGCAGCTGATCGAGCGGCACGGCCTGCGGCCCGCAGGCCTGGCAATAGACGATCGGGATCGGACAGCCCCAGTAGCGCTGGCGCGAAACGCCCCAGTCGCGCAGGCGATAGACGGTGGTCCCTTCGCCAAACCCGCCGGCCTCGGCGCGAGCGATGGCCGCGGCCTTGGCGGCCTCGACCTCCAGTCCGTCGAGGAAATCCGAGTTGTAGATGCGGCCTGGGCCGACATAGGCCTCGTCGCCGATGGCGAATGTCGCCGGGTCGGCGTCCGGCGGCAGCACAACGGGACGAACCGGCAGATGGTATTTGCGCGCGAAGTCCAGGTCGCGCTGGTCGTGGGCCGGACAGCCGAAAATGGCCCCGGTGCCGTAGTCCATCAGGATGAAGTTGGCGATCCAGACCGGCAGACGCCGGTTGGGGTCGAACGGATGGATTACCTCCAGCCCGGTGTCGAAGCCCGTTTTCTCGCCAGCCTCGATCTCGGCTTCCGAGGTGCCGCCCTTGCGGCATTCGGCGACGAAGGCCGCCGCCGCCGGGTTTTCCGCGGCGATCTCCTGGGCCAGCGGATGGTCGGGCGCCACGGCGACAAAGCTCGCCCCGTAGAGGGTGTCCGGCCGCGTCGTATAGACGCTCAAGCCCTCGGTCCTGGTCGCTTCGGCGAAGGCGAAGCTCAGCCGAAGGCCGGTGGAGCGTCCGATCCAGTTCTCCTGCATCACCCGGACCTTGTCCGGCCAGCGATCCAAAGTCTTCAGGCCGTCGATCAGGGCGTCGGCATAGTCGGTGATGCGCAGGAACCACTGGGTGAGCTTGCGCTTTTCGACCGGCGCGCCGGAGCGCCAGCCCCGGCCGTCGATCACCTGTTCGTTGGCCAGGACCGTGTTATCGACCGGGTCCCAGTTGACCACACCCTCTTTCCGATAGGCCAGGCCGCGGGCGTAGAGTTCCAAAAACAACGCCTGCTGGCGGCCATAATAGGCGGGGTCGCAGGTGGCGAATTCTCTGGACCAGTCGATCGAGACGCCCAGCCGCTTGAGCTGGTCGCGCATGACCGCGATGTTCTCGTAGGTCCAGGTCTTGGGATGGATGCCGCGCTCCATGGCGGCATTCTCGGCGGCCAAACCAAAGGCGTCCCAACCCATGGGGTGCAGCACGTTGAAGCCCTGCGCGCGCTTGAAACGTGCGATGACGTCGCCCATCGCATAGTTGCGCACATGGCCTACGTGCAGCCGTCCTGACGGATAGGGGAACATCTCCAGCGCGTAGTATTTCGGCTTGCCTGCCGCTGCCTGGGCGTCAGGCGCGCGGAAGGCGCCGGCGGCCTGCCAGATCGCCTGCCATTTCGGCTCGGCTTCCTTCGGATTATAGCGGGCCATGACCGGCCGGCTCTACCCGTTGACGTTCGACAGCCTGAGCTGACGGGCGCGGGTAAGGATCGCGTTTTCGATATCGGTCGAAGTCTGGTCGGACGCCGGCGAGTCCACCCAGGCGCCGTCCGCGCCGCGCACCTGCTTGAACACCGTCACGTTCAGTCCGTCGGCGCGCAATCGCGTGTCGAGGATGTAGACGGTGCATTTGAACCGCTCGTCCGGCTTTTCCGGATTGGTGTACCAGTCGGTGAGGATCACCCCGCCGTAAGGATCGGCCGAGGCCAGCGGCATGAAGGCCAGGGTGTCAAGCGAGGCGCGCCACAGATAGCCGTTAACCCCGATCGGGGCCACCGGACCGGTCCTGGGCGCGCCGCCGCCGAAGGGATGGAAGCCGGGGCTGCGATAGGCCTGGGCGCTGCCGCCGCCGTGGGCGCAAGCCGTCAGGGCCATGGCGCCCATCGCCACGGCGATCACGGAAGACTTACGCATCGACACCATCGTTTATCGCTCCAATCGTTCCGGCGAGGCCTGTTAACAATATCGCCTCGCCCGCACGCCCCGGGCGCTCTATAACATGCAGCTTCACACGCCCAACAGGAATCGCGTGGCCTTCCAGCCACAGAGTGCGACCTAAGGGCGCTGGAAAGTCGGTCACGGATTGACCGGGAATGTTTCAAGGTTTTAATCGGCCGCTAAGGCTACGGTGCTAGACATCTCGTCTCACGCCGGAACCGGGGCATTTCAGGCTGACTTAACGACCATGACTGGGGCTCGCTTCATCACCGCGTTGACCGCGACGCTCGTCCTGATCGGGACGGCGGGCGCGGCGCATGCGGATTCGACGCGCGCCCAGACCATTCTCGCCACCGACAACCTGACCGGGGTGACCCTCGACCAGGGTCAATGGGGCCCGCAGCCCGTCCACCACAGCTTGCAATGGGTGGGGGACAAGAAGGGCCGCATTATCCTGAAGCTCGATATGACCCAGCCGGTCGGCCGCGACATGACCTTCCGCGACGTTCAGGCCGGGGCCTATTATCGCCTGACGCCGTCCTTGCGTATCGGCGGCGCGGTCTCCCTCGGCGACGCGCCGGGCGTGCCCGACCGCTCCAACCTGCCGCAGACCCAGGCCCCCCGGGTGCGGTTCGAGACCAACTTCAAGTTTTAGGCCTTAGGCCCACAGCCCAAATCAGAGCCAGCGCCCGCGCGGTTAAGCCGCGCACGCCCGGTCGTCCTTGCGCCCAAGTCCGCGGCGTCTGCTCCAGCGGCTTTGCGAAAACGGAACAGGTCCTTCATCCGGGGCGGCGCCCCCGGCATGATTCCAACGCACCGCGAACTGGCTGGTCCGAGCCCCCGCGAGACTATTCCATTGCCGCCGGCGCCTGTTTATATTGGCTGGCGTCTCTTCAACCACCAGCGGAGACGCTTCATGCGTATCATCTCCACCACCCTCATGGCCGGCGTCGCGGCGATCGCCTGCGTCGGCGTGGCCGCCATGGCCGCAAGCCCCAAATCCCAGACCTTACCGAGCCACGTCCTGACCGTGCGATTGCCCGACGGCTCGGTCGAACAGATCCAGTACAGCGGCGACGTCGCGCCGCGCGTGCGGCTGTCGGCCGGCGGCATGCCCATGGGTGCGCTCGCGCCGATGGCCGGGCTCGGCCCGGCGAGCGACGCCTCGCCCTTCGCCATGCTTGAGCGCATGTCCGCGCAGATGGACCGGGAAATGGCCGAGATGATGCGCAACGCGCCGCTCATGCCGGCCTTGGCCGCGCCGGGCGGGATGCAGCAAGCCGTCGCCGGGCGAGGAGCCGCGCTTGCCAAGCTGCCCTCCGGGACCGAGAGCTACTCCTTCGTCTCGTCGATCAGTGGCGGCAAGGCCTGCACCCACAGCGTCCAGATCACGTCTCGGGGCCCCGGCCGGGCGCCGCAGGTGGTCTCGCAGACCTCGGGTGACTGCGTCGGGCAGACCAGCGCCCCGCGGACGGCGCCGACCGCCGCCGGGGCGGTGCACGAAAGAGGCTCCGGCAAGGTCGTCGCCTAGATCACGAGGATTTTGGATCGGTTCGATCCAAAATCAGGCCGCCGATCGCGGCCAGGCCGGTCGCGCCGGAGTTGACGAGCCGGCCGGCCGTGCGCCGGTCGATTCCGCCCAGCGCGACGACCGGCAGGCGGGCCTGACGGGACGCTTGCGCGAACCGCAGCGGACCCAACGGCCTGCCGGCGGATGGGCTGTCCGAGGCGAACACGGCTGAAACCAGGGCCGCGTCCAGCTTCAGTCGCGCCGCTGCCGCCACGGCGCGCGGTCCGTGCGCGGCCGTGGTGATCAGCCAGTTCGGATGCGCCTGGCGCAGACGCGGCGCGAGCCGCATCAGCCGCTCGGGCAGATGCACGCCGTCGGCGCCGAGGCGCTGGGCGAGGCCGGCGTCCGCGCCGACCAGGAAGACCAGCCGCCGGGCCCGCGCCAGGCGGCGCAATGCCCGACCCTGCGCCTCGGCGGCGGGCGATCCGAAGGCGCGGTAGATCACCGCGCTGCCAGCCGGCAGGCGCGCCATCACCCTGGCCGGGTCCGGGGTGCGCGTCGGATCGGTGAGGAAAAACAGGCTGGGAATGCTGCGCCGGGAGGGGTTTCGCATGGCCGCCGCGCGGCCTAGCTTCGCGGCCGTCCTCGCCAGAACCGCAACGGCCGCTTGCCCCAATGACCGCTCCCGCCCCAACGTCCGCCCTGCAAGCCGTGCTGGACCGCATGGCCGCGGCCGCCCGCGTCGCCGGGCGCGATCCGGCCGATATCGCCCTGGTCGCGGTGACCAAGACGCAAGGCTGGGAAAACATAGAGCCGATCCTGGCCGCCGGCCAAAGCCGTTTCGGGGAAAACCGGGTGCAGGAGGCGCAAAGCCGCTGGGCCGGACGCCACCAGGGGCTCGAGCTGCGCCTCATCGGTCCGTTGCAGACCAACAAGGTGCGCGATGCACTGGCCCTCTTCGACGTGATCGAGACGCTGGACCGCCCCAAACTGGCGCGCAGCCTGGCCGACGAAATCCAGAAGCGCGGCGCGGCGCCCAGACTCTATGTGGAAGTGAACACCGGCGAGGAGCCGCAGAAGGCCGGCGTTGCGCCCACCGAGGCCGACGGCTTCATCCGGGCCTGCCGCGACGAGTTCGGCCTGGGCGTGGAGGGCTTGATGTGTGTGCCGCCCGCGGACGAGGAGCCGGCGCTGCATTTCGCGCTGCTGGCCAGGATCGCGGCGCGCAACGGCCTGGCGAAACTCTCCATGGGCATGAGCGCCGACTTCGAGACCGCCATCCGCTTCGGCGCCACCTCGGTGCGCGTCGGCCAGGCCCTGTTCGGCGCGCGGCCCAAGCCTAAGTGAGGCGCGCGGCTTTACGCCTGGGGGTCGCGGGGCCATGTTCGGCGCATGGCGCAGCGTAAATCCATTCTGATCATCGACGACGAGCCCGAGCCGCGCGGCGGCCTGGCCGAGTGGCTGCGCGACGAGTTCGACACCAGCGAGGCCGGGACGGGCGAAGAGGGCCTGGCGGCGGCGCAATCGGTCAAGCCCGACCTGATCGTGCTCGACGTCAATCTGCCGGATCTGGACGGGCGCGAGGTTTGCCGGCGGCTGAAGGCGGCCGGGGTCAATGCGCCGGTGATCATGCTGACCGCGGCGGCCAGCGACGCCGACACCATCGAAGGCCTCGACGCCGGCGCCAACGCCTATGTCACCAAGCCCTTCCGCTTCAGCGTGCTCCTGGCCCACGTCCGCGCCCAGCTGCGCAGCCACGAGCAGTCGGAGGACGCGGTCTTCCACATCGGCCCCTACGAGTTCCGTCCGGCGGCCAAGCTCCTGATCGATGAAAAGGCCCGCAAGATCCGGCTGACCGAGAAAGAAACCAGCATCCTGAAATACCTCTACCGCGCCGGCGAAAAGCCGGTGTCGCGCGAGGAGTTGCTCACCGAGGTCTGGGGCTACAATGCCGGGGTCACCACCCACACGCTGGAGACCCACGTCTATCGCCTGCGCCAGAAGATCGAGCCCGACGCCCAGAGCGCCAAGCTGCTGCTGACCGAAACCGGCGGCTACCGGCTGTCGCCTTAGATAGTTACTAGTGACTATTTACAAAAGTTACCCACTAAGGTAGTGAGCCTTTCGTACGGGAAAGCGAGAGGCCACGATGACCAAATACGAACCCCTCAAGACATTTCTTGCGCGCAACGGCACGAGCGAGGTTTCGATGCGGTTTTCCGAGATCGAACAGATCATCGGCGCGCCGCTGCCTCCCGTCGCCTACAAGCATCGAGCTTGGTGGAGCAACAATCCGTCCAACAGCGTCATCACGCTGGCTTGGCTAGACGCGGGCTATAAAACGGAACGGGTCGACATGGCGTCTCAGCGACTCGTATTCCGCCGTTCGTCCGAACAACGAATTGCCCGCTCGTTGCCCGTCGCTCCCGCGCCGCCCGAACGCGGGGCGAACACCAGCGTGCTCGGCGCGCTCCGCCGAGCGCTCGGGGGCACCGTCCGCGTCGCCGATGGCGTCGATTTGACTGCGCCTGCCGGCGAGGTCTGGGACGCCGACGCCCGATGAGCCGGCCGATCCTTTTGGATACCTGCGCCCTCATCTGGTTGGTTGATGAGGGCAAGATCGCACCGCAGGCCGAGGCCGCGCTCAGCGAAGCGGAAGGACTGCACGGCGGCATTGTCGTGTCCCCGATTTCGGCCTGGGAGATTGGCCAACTGGCGGCGCGCGGGCGGATTCGCCTTGGGTTGGAACCGCGTGATTGGTTTCAGCGGGCGCTCGATGCGGGACTCGCATTGGCGCCCATGCCGCCGGAGGTCCTCATCGCCTCATCGTTCCTGCCAGACAACGAACTGCGCGATCCGGCTGACCGAATCATGGCGGCGACGGCACGCGCGTTCCGCTACAGACTGATGACCCGTGATCGGCCCCTGCTCGACTTTGGCGCGGCGGGCCACCTCGAGGTTATTGCCTGCTAGAGATTCCCCAATGACCAACAGCGTCCTGCCGACCTCATTCGCCGACATCGCAGTCTCGGACTCCGCCGGCGCGGGATCGGCGGTGCTGATGATCCACGGCAATTCGTCCTGCAAAGAGGTCTTTCGGCATCAGGTGGAGAGCCCGCTGGGCGCGCGGTTG
>DASYAQ010000254.1:0-3196 GCA_036501225.1 Caulobacteraceae bacterium
CAGCCGGCCGCGCAAGGCGACATAGACGATGGGCATGGCCGCGCCCTGCACCAGAAAGAGCCAGGCGGTATAGGACTGCGCATTCCCCGACAGCCGCGCGCCGACCCCGTCGGTGAGGGTGTAGGCGGCGACGAAGACCCCGGTGGCGATGGCGGCGAGGGTCGATCGGGCGCTGGGCCGCGCCTTTTCGAACGCCAGGGCCATGATGCCCAGCGAGACCAGCGCCACGCCGGCCAGCGCCGCCGGCGTCAACCGCTCGCCGGCGACGAAGACCGCGCCAAGGGTGACCAGCAGCGGCGAGGTTCCGCGCGCGATCGGATAGACCTGGGCCAGCGCGCCCTCGCGATAGGCGCGCACCAGGAAGATGCAGTAGCTGACCTGCAAGGCGGCGGAGAGCCCGATGCGGGGCCAACTCGCCCGGGCGGGTGCGGCGAGGAGGAACACGAAGGGCAGGGCGACAACGGCCGAGGTCGCGCACATGACGGTGATCGACCACAGCCGGTCGGCCCCGCCGCGCAGGATGGCGTTCCAGCTGGCGTGCAGCAGGGCCGCGCCGAGGATGAGGCCGATGACGAGCGGGGTCATGGCCCGCTGTTAAGCTGGGTCATGATCGAGGTAAACGCGGGCAATGAGCGGGAGACGCCAACCATGCCGGAAACCCATTCCCACACCGTGCCGGGCGGACGGGCCTTCTGGATCACCGAAAAGCTCTGGCGCGCCGCCGAGGGGCTGCCGGTCAGGCGGGTTCCGCTCACGGCCATCGCCGAGTTCGACCAGGACTGTTGGTTCGGCGAACGCCACGCCCCCACCTGCCGGGCGGTGGCCGAGCACGCGCGACGCATCCAGGCGGCCGATCTCGCCTATCCGATCATCCTCTCCGCCGACGGGCGGTTGATGGATGGCGGCCACCGCCTCGCCAAGGCCTGGTTGCGCGGCGACGCCGACATCGCCGCGGTGCGGTTCGCGGTGGATCCCCCGCCCGAACGGATCGTCAGCGCCGATGCGCCGCATCGCCCGTCGTCTGGGCCAGGGTCTTCGGCAGGTCGGCCAGGGTGAGGTAGCCCAGGCCCTTCTTGTCGAGGCGGTCGAAGCGCCGATCGGTTACGGTCATGAATTCGGCCAGGGTGATGTGCCCGTCCAGCGCCAGGTCGGCGGCGGCCAGCGGCTCGGGATCGGGGATCAGCTCGAAGGGCGCCGCGCCGCTCGCCACGCTGACCGCGTCCGGATCGTCCGGCGGCCGGGGACCCAGGCCGAACAGACCACGCCGGGCGCCGCGATGACCGCTTGATAGGCCGGGAGGCTCTCCCACGGAGCCCAGGCCGCCCTCGGGCACCCGGAAGGCGCCGAGGATTTCGGGGACGACCTGGTTCTCGTAGGCCTGCATTTCGAAGGGATCGATCACCCCGTCGTGGTTGGCGTCGAGGATGCGGAAGAAGGCCTCGGCGTCGGCGCGGAACTCCGCCCGGTCGACGCGGCCGTCGCCGTTCTTGTCGGCCCGGGCGAACCAGACGGCCACCGGATAGGGCTGGCCGGCCGCCGCCCGGAACGGCTGGCCGCTGGGGCTGATGAACAGGCTCGGCCCCTTCATGACGGCGGGCGCGACGGCGGGCTGGGCGGCGACCTGGAAGCCGGCGAACACCGCCAGCAGCGCCATCGCCATCCCGCCGCTCGATCGTGCGTCTCGCATTGACCCTCGAGTGTCACGCCATTGTTGCCGGGCGATTTCATCGGCAAGACGCGGCCTTGTGGGGGCCGGAGCGTCGACTTAAGGAAATAGGCAAAGAAAAGCCAGGGAGGAAGCCATGAGCGACGCCGCAGCGCCAAGCGAAGAGATTCTGGAGCCGTCGCTGCCGATCGTCGATCCGCACCATCACCTATGGGATCGCACGCCGTTCCTGCCGCCGTCGAGTGAGCGTCCGCCGGTGCGGCATGGATTTGAGAATGTGATGCGGCTCGCGCCCCGCTACCTGATCGACGAGCTGGTGGCCGACATGCGGCGCGGCCACAACGTGGTCGCCACGGTCTTTGTTCAGTGCGGCTCGATGTACCGGCTGAACGGGCCCGAGCACCTCAAGGTCGTCGGCGAGACCGAGTTCGTGAACGGCGCGGCGGCGATGAGCGCCAGCGGCCTTTATGGATCGATCCGCGCCTGCGCCGGCATCGTCAGCCACGTCGACCTGACCCAGGACCCGAAGTTGATCGACGACGCGCTGCGGGCGCACATGGCGGTCGGCGGCGGCCGCTTCCGCGGCATCCGCCACTCGGCCTCCCACGACGCCGACCCGAACGTGCTGGGACCGCTGTCGCGGCAGACGCCAGGCCTCTATCCGTCGGCAGAGTTCCGCCGCGGCTTTCAGGAATTCGCCAAGCACGGTCTGTCGTTCGACGCCTGGCTGCTCGAACCGCAGCTCGACGAGTTCCTCGACCTCGTCCGCGCCTTCCCGGACACTCAGTTCATCCTCGACCATGTCGGCACGCCGCTGGGCATCGGCGCCTATGCCGGCAAGCGCGAGGAGCGGTTCGCCGGCTGGGCCGCGAAGATGCGCGAGATCGGCGCCTGTGAAAACGTAGCGGTGAAGCTGGGAGGCCTCGCCATGCCGTTCGCGGGGTTCGACAGCTTCATGCAGGGCCGACGTTCGAGCGTGCTGGCGCGGGAGTGGCGGCCCTATATCGAGACCTGCATCGAGGCCTTCGGCGCCAATCGCGGCATGTTCGAGAGCAACTTCCCGGTCGATCTCGTCAGCTGCACCTACGACGTGCTCTGGAACGCCTTCAAGGTGATCACCGCCGGCGCCTCGGACGACGAAAAGGCCGCCCTCTACAGCGGCACGGCGACCCGGGTCTATCGGCTGGCGCTCTGATCTGATCCTCCACCGTAGGGGGAGGGGGACCGCACGCAGTGCGGTGGAGGGGGTGCGATGCCGGCCGCGCCCGTTTCAGGAATGACCTAGGGCTGATCGCCAGCGCCGAGGCGCGGCGAACCCCCTCCACCATGCTGCGCATGGTCCCCCTCCCCCTATGGGGCTAGCAGATTCACACATCTCCGGAGCATGCGCTGAATGCCCCTTCTCCCCTTGCGGGAGAAGGTGTCGGCGTAGCCGACGGATGGGGTCGCGCTACGATTTACGAATAATGTCAAAGGCTTACCGGATAGGACTTTCAACCCCTCATCCGACCCCTTCGGGGCCACCTTCTC
>DASYAQ010000255.1:0-2251 GCA_036501225.1 Caulobacteraceae bacterium
GGCTTGCTCAATGCACCCACCCCGCCTGATGGATAAACCGGGCCCCGGCTATGGCCATGACCGCCACCATCAGGCCGTCAACCCGGTCGAGCAGCCCGCCGTGGCCGGGGATCAGATCGCCGGAATCCTTCACGCCGAACCGCCGCTTCAGGATCGATTCCAGCAGGTCGCCAACCATGGTCGCAAGGCCGCCCGCCAGGCCGATGAGGGCGGCCGCCAACAGGCTGAGCTTGGCGGTCGAGAGTTCCGCTGTCAGCATCGCCGCTCCCATCGCGCCCAAAAGCCCGCCGGCGAAACCCGCCCAGGTCTTGTTCGGTGAGTATCGAGGCCAAAGTTTAGGCCCTTTCAGGGCATTACCGGCCAAAAATGCGCAAATGTCCGCCGACCAGACCACGGCGAACAACAGAATGGTCCAGCTGATCGGGTTGGGCATGGCCCGGATCCAGCTCAGGGCCAGGCAGGGCGCGGCGATATAGACGACGCCGAACGCCCCGTCTCCCGGCCGCGCGCGCAGCCCCCGCGCCACCAGGGCGACCGCCAACGCCCCGGGCGCGATGAGCACCCAGGCCAGCGGGAAGTAGCTGGTCCGCGGGAGATGGCTCAAATGTGCGCAAAACAGCGCCGCCAGCACCGCGATGGTGATCGCGATAGCCAGCCGATTGGGGGTGCGCGGCGCGCTCATCGCCGCCCATTCGATGGCCAGCAGCGCCACCGCCACGGCGATCATCACGAAGAAGATCTGGTCGATGAAGACCGCGATCAGCACAACGGCGATCAGCACAACGGCCGAAAGCGCCCGTTGCCCAAGATTCTTCCAGTCGAAGCGCCTAGCCGACGGCGAGGACGTCATCAACGCCCGCTCCGCCATAGCGCCGGTCGCGCTTGCGGAACGTCTCCACGGCCTCGGCCAGGTGCTGCGGGCCATAGTCGGGCCAGAGCACGTCCTGGAAGATCAGTTCGGCATAGGCCGCCTCCCAGAGCAGGAAGTTGGACAGCCGCTGTTCGCCGCTGGTGCGGATGATCAGGTCGGGCGCCAGCGCCTCGGCGGTGGACAGCGCCGCCTCGAACGCCGCCTCGTCGATGGCCGAAGCGTCCATCCGGCCATCGCGCACGGCCACCGCCAGCTTGCGCGCCGCGTCGGCGATATCGCCGCGGCCGCCATAGTTGAAGGCGACCTGCAGCAGGAAGCGATCATTGTGCGCGGTCTTGGTCTCGGCCCGCTCGATGATCGCCTGGATGTCGGGACTGAGGCCCGAGCGGCGGCCGACCACCCGCACCCGCACGCCTTCGCGCTCGAGCCTGGCCAGGTCGGTCTCGAAATAGAGCTTGAGCAGGGCCATGAGCTCGGACACCTCATGCGCCGGCCTGCGCCAGTTCTCGGTCGAAAAGCCGAAAACGGTCAGCTGGTCGATGCCAAGGCCAGGCGCGGCCTCGATCGTGCGCTTCAGCGCGGTCACTCCGGAACGGTGGCCGAGCGTGCGCGGCAGGCCCCGGGCCTTCGCCCAGCGGCCGTTGCCGTCCATGATGATGGCCACGTGCAACGACGCAAGATCGTCCGCGACGGCGGGGGCTTGGGCGCTGGATCGTGAAAGCGGCCTCAAGCCGGATCTCGACGACATGGAAATCCCCTAAAGACTCGCACCCCCACGGCGATCGCGGCCATCAAACCTGCATGATCTCATGCTCTTTGCTTTTCAAGGCTTCGTCGACGCGCTTGACGGCCTCGTCGGTGAGCTTTTGCACCTCGTCGCTCATCCGCTTCAGTTCGTCCTGGTTGATGACGCCGTCTTTCTCGGCCTTTTTGAGGTCGTCATTGGCTTCGCGGCGCACATTGCGCACCGCGATTCGCTGCTGCTCGGCATAGCGGCTGGCCAGCTTGGCCAGGTCGCGGCGGCGCTCCTCGGTGAGCGGCGGGATGGGCACGCGCAGATTCTGGCCCTCGACCACCGGGTTCAGGCCGAGGCCCGCATTGCGGATGGCTTTTTCCACCGAGACCACCAGCCCCTTGTCCCAGACGCTGACGGTGATTGAGCGCGGGTCGGGCACGCTGACGCTGCCCACCTGGGCGATCGGCGAGGTCGAGCCATAGGCCTCGACCATCACCTGATCCAGCAGGCCGGCATTGGCGCGGCCGGTGCGCAGGGTGATGAACTCCTCCTTCAGCGCGCCGACGGCCTTGTCCATGCGGTCGCGATAGCGGGAGAGGACGGGCTTTTCGGCGTCGGCCATGAGGTTTCGTGTCCTTAAGGGA
>DASYAQ010000256.1:0-5112 GCA_036501225.1 Caulobacteraceae bacterium
GTTGGAGGTGACGTAGCCGCCGTCCTTGTTCGAATCGGAATAGCCGATCATCACCTCTTGCAGATTGCCCTGGCCGGCGATGATGGCCCGCGCGATCGGCAGGTCGAGCCAGGCCGCCATCGTGGCGTCGCTGGCCCGCAGGTCCCCGATGGTCTCGAACAGCGGCACGATGCGCAAGGCCGAGGCGGGCGCTTCGCCAGGGGTGAACAGGCCTGCCTCCTTGAGCAGGATGGCCACCTCCAGCAGGTCCGACGGGCTGGTCGCCTTGGAGATCACATAGTTGGCGATCGCGCCCGGCCCGAAACGGCCGCGCAGCCGCGCCGCCGCGTCGACGACGCCCAGTTCGCTCCCCGTCTCGGCCGAATAGTCGCGATAGGGCGAGCGCAGCAGGCGCGGGCTGGCCAGTTCGGCGCAGAGCAGCGCGATCCGTTTGGCCTCGCCCAGGGTGGCGTAGTCCTGGGTGACGTCCGACCTGGCCAGCAGCTCGCCGACCACCCGCTCGTGGACGTCGGAATTTTGCCTGAGGTCGACGACGGCCAGGTGAAAGCCGAAGGCCTCGATCGCCTCACGCACGTCGAACAGCCGCCCGTCGGCGATGTCGGCGGCGCCGTTGGCCTTCAGCGACTCGGCCACGACCGCGAGATCCGCCGCCAGCGCCCGGGGGGTCTCATAGGCGTCCAGGACCACCCGCGGCGGCCGCACCGGCCCGCGTCCGAGGATGGCGCCGCGCGTCGCCGCCAGCCGCGCGTAACAGCCGACCAGGGCGCGGCGATAGGGCTCATCCTCGCGTTGCGGATTGCCGTCGCCGCTGGCGGCCGCCAGCGCGATCAGCGCGTCGCTGACGCCGGTGAACTCGTCGGCCAGCGACAACTCGCCGCCGAGGGCGTGCACCTGCTGCAGATACCAGTCGATCGCCGCCTCGCCCTGGCGGGTCAGCGCATAGTCCAGGGTCTGGGCGCCGACGAAGGGATTGCCGTCGCGGTCGCCGCCGACCCAGGATCCCACCTGCATGCAGGCCCCCGACTCCCCGCCGGTCAACCTGGCCAGGCGCCGTTTCAGGGCCGGAACCTCGGGCAGGAAGGTGCCGGCGAAGATCGCCACGGCGTTGTCGATCTCGTCGCTGACATTGATCCGGATCGAGCGCAGCATGCGGGTCTGCCACAGGATGCGGATCTCGCGCTTGATGGCCGCCTCGACCTCGGGCCCCGGTTCGCCGCGATCGGCGGCCTCCAGCAGGGCGGTGATGGCGGTCTCGCGGTCGAGAATGCTGGTCCGGCGCACCTCGGTGGGGTGGGCGGTGATCACCGGCGCCAGCAGCGCGTCGTTCAGGAAGGCCCTGGCGGCGTCCGAGGTCAGGTCGAGGCTCTCCCGCACCCGCTCCAGCGGGCTTGGCTCGGCCAGGGCGCGGCGGCGGACCAGGTGATCGTCGCCGATATTGACCAGCTGCGAGAACAGGGCGAAGCCGCGGATCAGAAACAGCGTATCGGCCAGCGAAAGCCCCATCAGCTGATCGCGCAGGCCGGCGTCGGACTCGCCGCTGCGGTGCTCTTCAACCGAACGGGAGCGAATCTCCTCGATGCGGTCGAAAACCGCCTGGCCGTGCTGCTCGCGGATCACGTCGCCGAGCAGGCGTCCGAGCAGGCGAACCAGCGTCCGGCTGGCGCGATCGCCGACCGGGGAAGAGTTTTTGGAAGGTGGGGCGGTCTTGTCCATCGGCAGGCAGGAGTAGCGCGCCGGGCGTCTTCTCGCACGTGCGAAATGATCTTTTAAAAAGACCGTCATGGCCCGGCTTGTCCGGGCCACCCATGAGCGCCAAGCTTAGGCCTATGGTCGCGGCCGACGCCTCAATCGCCGTCTACATGATGAGCAACCGCAAGAACGGTACGCTCTATATCGGCGTGACCAGCCAGTTCCTCCGGCGCGTCAGCCAGCACCGCCTGGGGCTAAGGAGTGGTTTCACGAAGACCTATGGGCTGACGCGCCTCGTCTGGTTCACCCAGCACGACGACATGCGGGCCGCGATCCATCACGAGAAGCGGCTGAAGAAGTACAAGCGCGAATGGAAGATCAATCTGATCGAACGGGAAAACCCGAATTGGCAGGATCTCTGGCCGGGGCTGGTCGGCGAGGACCGCGCTCATGGGTGGCCCGAACGAGTCGGGCCATGACGACCTATATTAGCTCATCCTCCGCCGTAGCCGCCGGTTCGCGCGATGACCTCGACCAATCCGCTCAGTAGAAGTTCACGACCACGCTCAGCCGTTCGCCGGCATAGAGCGGCCGGATGCAATGCACCCGGTCGCCGGCGAAGGAAACCAGGGTGTTGGTTGTCGGCTGGATGACGACGGGGTCGGAGAAGTCCGACCCGCTTTTCGCCACCAGCAGGTCGCCGCCCTCGATCGCCTGGGTCCTGGCGTAGAAGACATTGGTGCAGATCGGCGGGTTCGGCTGGCCGGCGTAGGAATCCACGTGCGGATCCTGGTAGGCCGGCGTCTCCGCATCGCCGACCATCCTGACCGGGAAGAGCTGGATCTGCGGCGCGGCCGGCAGCCGGAAACCGCAGGTCCTGGCCCAAAGCAGCGCCGCCGGCGCGATCGTGTGGCCGATCTCGTCCATCTGGGCTTGAACGGCGATGTCGGCCGGGCGGATCTGACTGGTCTTGCCCCGGCCAAGCAGCCCCAGCGCCTCAGACGGCGCCCAGCTCGCCGACAAGCGGTCCAGCCCGCCGAGCAGTTTCAGCAGCGCCGGGAGCGAGAGGAAGTCGCGGCGGACATAGACGCCGTTGGCGAGCGGTTCGGCCATGGACCGTGCTGAAGCGGAAAGCGCGGCCCCGGTCAAGGCGGGGAGGTGACGACGTCGTCTAGCCGCCCGCGCCCATCGTCAGGGTGGCGAACATACCGATGGCGGCGGCGGCCATGACGGCGGTGGCCAGCCAGCCGGCGATCTTCAGGCCAGGCGACAGGGCGAAGTTGCCCATGATCTTCCGGTGGCTGGACATGTGCATCATCATCGCCATGACCGGCACGGCGACCACGCCGTTGATCACCGCGCTCCAGAACAGCGCCTTGATCGGGTCGAGGCCGGAGAAGTTGATCAGGCCGCCGACCAGGGTGGCGACCGCGATCACCGCGTAGAAGGGCTTGGCCTGGCGCCATTTGCGGTCAAGGCCGGTCTTCCAGCCGAACACCTCGCCGATCGCATAGGCCGCCGAGCCGGCCAGCACCGGCACGGCCAGCAGCCCGGTGCCGACGATGCCGACCGCGAAGATGAAGAAGACCAGCGGTCCCGCCACCGGCTTGAGCGCCTCGGCCGCCTGGGACGAGGTCTGGATATTGGTCAGTCCATGGGCGTGCAGGGTCGCCGCCGTCGCGATCACGATGAACAGGGCCACGGCGTTGGACAGCGCCATGCCCAGATAGGTGTCGATGCGGATGCGCATGAACGCCGCCGGCGCCTGCTGCGGCGCCTGCCGCAGCGCCTCGGCGCCGGGATCGTCCTCGACCTCTTCGGCCTCCTCGCTGGCCTGCCAGAAAAAGAGGTAGGGGCTGATGGTGGTGCCCAGAACCGCGACCACGACGGTCAGCGCGCCGGCGTCGAACTTCATGTTCGGCGCCACGAGATTCCACGCCACCTCGCCCCACGGCGCCTTGACGGCGAAGGCCACGGCGACATAGGCGAGCAGCGACAGGGCCAGCCACTTCAGGATCGAGGCGTAGCGCTTGTAGCTGACGAACACCTCGAGGATGACCGACAGCACCGCGAAGACCGCGATCAACAGCCACAGGGGCCCGCCGATCAGGAGCTGCAGCGCCGCGGCCATAGCGCCCAGGTCGGCGCCGAGGTTGATGGTGTTGGCCACCAGCACCAGGCCGACCAGCCCGAGGACCAGGCTCCGCGGATAGGCGCGCGCCAGATTGCCGGCGATGCCGTGGCCGGTCACCCGCCCGATGCGCGCGCTGATCTCCTGGATGGCGCACATCAGCGGCCAGCTGAACAGCAGGGTCCATTCCAGGCCGTAGCCGTATTGGGCGCCGGCCTGGGAATAGGTGGCGATCCCGCTCGGATCGTCGTCGGAGGCCCCGGTGATCAGCCCGGGCCCGAAAACCCCCAGGAAGGCGAGCGGTCCGCGCCTGGCCGGCGGCTCGTCGGGCTCGGACGGCCCCGGGGCGCCGGATTTTGTTGCGGTTGCGCTCAAGGCGGGACCTTCCGGCGGGCAGGACTGGACCAAAGCAACGCTATTTGGCTCAGTTTGATCCGAATCGAGGCCTGAGCGCCGCAACATTCAGCAAAGCCCGGCCGGGACAGGGGTTGCGGCCGCAAACGCGCCATTAATGCAACAGTGTCGCGGCTTGTGCCGATTGCGTAACTTATCGGCGTTCACTTAAGGTTGTTCAGATTGACACTCAAGGGCCGGTATCGGAAGCAGCGCTTGGCGTTGGTGGCGATTCCGGCAACGCACGAAAATCACTTAACGGGCGTTGTTTGGACGCCTTTTTTGGCAAACAGCCACGGGTTGATCCCGAAGGGGACGGCGTGTCGGCAGGGAGGGTATTTCGTATGCGTGATACTTCGCAATTGCGGAGCGTGCTTGGCTTGAGTGCTTCCGTTATCGTGCTTGCCGCCATCGCCGCCCCGGCCCTGGCCCAGACCGCGGCGCCAGCCGCCCCGGCGCCGGCGGAGCCGGCTGCCTCCCAAGGCATCGGCGGCGCCGATGTCATCGTCACCGCGGAGCACCGCCAGACCAAGCTGCAAAAGGTCCCGGTCGCCGTGTCCGTGTTCACCGGCGCCTCGCGCGACCGGATCGGCATCTCGACCGTGCAGGAAGTGACCAACTTCGCGCCGGGCTTCGTCTATGACCCCGGCAACGTGCACGCCTATATCCGCGGCGTCGGCCGTCAGTCGATCAACCTCACCGACGATGCCCGCGTCGCCACCTACGAAGACGAATTCTACGTCTATTCGCCGTACGGGCTCGACAAGTCGTCGCTGTTCCTGAGCCAGGAGCAGATCGAACGCGGGCCGCAGAACGTCGGTGGCCGCGAGGCCGCCGCCGGCTCGATCGACTCGATCGACATCCGCCCGACCGACACGCCCTACGCCGAAGTCCGCGGC